>JAISCT010000004.1 GCA_031265355.1 Oscillospiraceae bacterium
CGTTCGGCGCTCGGGTCGGTCTCCATCGTTGTCCTGTCTTCCGTACGGGTAAAAGCAACCTTAGTATTCTCAAATCCTTGCTAGATTATCCCGTTTACACGGTTTGCGCGACACTCCCCCACTGACGATAAAATTGAGTTGGACGCATTTTTGCGAACTGCTCCCTCTGAAATCGGTTGAAGCGCAATCAATGTTTAACGGATTGTTGCCGCGTGCGGCAACAATGTAAGGAGAATGTAGGATGGGCGATTTGCAGACCGCGCATACGGCATTTTATAACGATATGCGGGAAACACAGATTCGTACTTTTCAAGTTGCTGTTCGGTATTCCTCGCAGAGCCCTGATTAGTAACCTTTTCTCAATCAATATTGCTAGCAAACCACTCAATAGTTAACCCTGGATTTCCAACTCCATACTGACCGATAATGGTTTTTCCATCGGATTCGTAGAGCGGTATGTACCATAAATACTCATCGCCATTTGCTTGCTGTTCATATGCCAATGCCAGTAATTGTTCGTTGTAAAGTGCACATTCTTCAGCGGTTTTCGGTTGCTCAAATGGGCCAAAGTGAAGGTCGTCTTGGTAAGCATAACCTATTTCCCCATCAATACCTTCTGCCAAAATGAGATCAGGTGTGTGAGGGTCAGCTGGGTTTTCTACATACCCAGAACCGTAAGTTTGTCCATCATCATTGCGTGGGAATATTGTCGTCAATAGATCCTGCGAAGCGAATGCCGCTGTTGCTACTACAGGAATGGCTATGCCTATTATCAACACAATTAAAGCTGCGTTGCGCACCATCTTGCTTCTCATCTTGTTACATTCCTTTCTTATGTCTTTTAACCCAGGTTTCGTCTAAAAACCCGCGAGACCTTGCAATCACTGGATTTTCTCGAAAAATTCGGTCACCAGGAAGTATTCTGTTACATTCTGTATGGCGATCTGCTTATTCTTCAACAAGTTTCTGATGCCCAGTTTGTCGTAAATGTCCTATCTACTCATGTCAATCCTATCATATTCTCGCGGATTTGTCAATACATTACATTCGAAAAACCTGTTTCGGTTTACCCTTATGGGGAGTGTCAAGGTAGCGAGCCTGCTAAAAATTGAACTTACAAGAAGTTCTTACAAGTTCAAGCCGAAAGGCAAGCTGTCGGGAATTCCGACAGCTTGTCTTAGGCGCAAGTAGAGAATTATCTCAACTTGCTGTCACATAAAAGACCTGAGTGCGGGCATCTGATGCTCCCGTGCTGTCCTCTGCAAATACTTCCACAGACACTTTATACTCTTTCCCAGATTGTCCGTTGTAGTATATTGTATTGCCATAATTAAAGGCATTCGTCCTGGTCATCCCTGTACTGCTTTGCGCAAAACCTCCCACATACGTCCAAGATGATCCACTTTTTTCATAGACTGCGATGGTTTTTCCACCAATTACAGCCATCTGATAAGACGCCGTGACGGAAAACTGTATCGCAAGCCGGCTCCCGGAAGTTGGGGTGACACTCATCGCATAGCCGCTAATCTGGTCGCTTACATCCGCTATCGCATAGACCGATATTGTCAATGACAATGCCAACAGACACACCATCGCTAGAACACTTGCTCTTTTCATATTGTTTTGCTCCCATCTGTATTTGTGAAAATCCGAGATTAGGAATCATATCAACTCAAATTGCGAGGAAATATCCGGGAACATGGTGTTCCCGGATATTTCCTCTGTTGTGCCGTGGGATGTTTTGGAAGTCGAGCGATTATTCAACTGCTATGCCATCAGAAGGACTATTAGGCCCTATTTGCATTTCGCCGATTACATTTCCTTCTCTGTCGTACAGGGGACAAAAATAGAATCCGCCGTTGGCCTGTAATTCTTCCTGCCACGCTAACGCCTCTTCTGGTGTTTTAGGGTCCTCTGGATGTGCTTCATTCATTCTGAAGTATCCTTCGACTCCATTGACACCAATAGCAGCAACGAGATCGGGGTACTCCTCTGGTTCGAGATCTGTGATTGAACCATATGTTTCACCATTTCCGTTGATCGAAAATACTGGCTCAACGCGATCGGCTGGCACATCAGAAGAAGATGCGGCAACCACAAAAATGACGCTAATGGCAATCGCAATACCTAGCAAAAAGGAGCAAACACTAACGAGTTTTTTCATTTCTATGAAACACCTCCAATATTTTGCAATCAAAATTTTATTCACAGCAACCTCGTTGCAATGCAAGCGACTCGCAATCCATGTAGACAGAAAAGTTTTCTATCTACATGAGGGTTCTGTACAGCAAAACATTATATTTTCAACGATTATAACGTGTGGATAAAAACCGCCAGGAATTACGGGTAAGTTGATTGGGAAGGTGAACGGTGAGTGCCATAGGTTGAATATGAAGACCCCTTCCATACTTTATGTTCTCCATGAGAATAACGCTCGCCACTGGCGTCGTATTCGGTAACCCCTGTACTTTGGCCCCATGTGGTACCTGGAGTGTATTCCCATGTTCCTTCCATCACTACTTGATTCGACCCATTGTACAAGCGTGGCAATGTACCTACATATCCGCTTGCTACAGCTGCACTAGTCACAACAGCTGTCCGCGCTTGTGCGTATTTTGTTCCGTCACCCATAGCACGGGCAACAATTTCACAGTTAGCGGTATGTACAACACCACCCGCACCGGTTGCCGTTGAAGTTGGACCTACGGCAGTACCCGCATACGCACTTATTGTAAATCCAAACGTCAGGAGACCAATAAGCAGCCCTGCCAAAAAAGCTCGACTAGACTCTCTTGTTTTCATTTTGAACCACCACGTCCTTTCTTTAGTGCGACAATAGTTATTTCAACGTCTATGTCTATGAAAAAACTTGTTTCCTAAATCGTTATTATCAACCTCCAATCCAAATCTCCCGATTCCGGTTACGCCGGATTAGGTTTTTATATTTTTGTCTACATCTTTCGTCATCTCTGTTTTTATCCTTTGCTTATATATGACTCTGACACATAAAAGCTGACACAATTTTTCCTACTTTTCCAAATAATTTATGCAAAAAGGCACCATTGGTAAATAAAAATATATCCATTGGTGCTTGGACAGCGCTTTGTTGGGGCGATATAATTTTAGAGGCTGTCGAATTGTGAGACCGGCCCCCCGACAAATCGCCACGGGGTTTAGCGTGAATCGGGATTGGGAAGCCAGGGCACAACACAAGGAGGTGTCAAGATGCTGCCTGCACAAGAGGTGTTTTTGGCGGCCCTATACCGCAAAAATTTTGGTAAAATTGCCATCTATGCCGCGGTCGCTATGAAGGATTCTGTGAAAGCACAGGACATCGCGCAGGATGTTTTTCATGAGGCGATTTTACATATTGAGCGTCTCATGATCCATGACAATCCTGAAGGCTGGCTCATGCAGACGGCCAAGAATAAAATACATGAAAATCAACGCGAACGCACACGCTATCTTCAAAAATTTCTTTCTTTGGATTCGGATGTGTTTATAGAGGTCTTCTCTCTTGATGAACAAGAGATTCATGAGTCGAATGAGATCTCTTCTATGAAAAAAATCGCGCAAGCATTGTCGCCGGAAGAATTTCACCATTTGAAGAGACTTGTTTTTGATAAAGCAAGTCACAAAGAAGTGGCCGGCGAGTTGGGCATTACCATAGGGGCCAGCCAGAAACGTCTGGAAAGGATTCGAAAAAAACTCTTTGACGTCTTTCCGGAGCGAAAAAAGCACGTTCGGAACGGACCACCGGCCAGCAGTAGGGGAAATTTTTGACACTTGAATATATATTTGCTGTATATCAATGACTCCATGTGTACGAAAGGAGCCTTGTCCATGTATAAGAAAGAAAAAACCTATGCCTATTTGAACCATCTGAGCACGGAGCAATTGGAAGCGCTTCTGTGTGCAGACAGCATGTCAACAGAGACCGGAAACGACGATATGATTTTCCATATATTAGATATTGTTGAAACACGAGAACACATAAGCCCGACAGGCCGGCTTCCCGATGTGGAAGCATCTTGGAAGGACTTTCAAAAATTTTACAATCCTTCAGAAGGCGAGAGCCGCCTGCTGTATCTCGGTACACAGTCTGACCCCTCTTATGAAACAAATGACAATTTGCTCTCCGCAAAAGGCCCGAAAACGCGCCGTCATGCGCGTTATATCGTACTTTGTGCAGCCATCATCGTCTGCTTTGCTGTTTTTGTCATGCCGTCTGTATTCGGTTATTCGACCTTTTTAGAAATGATCGGGTATTGGACAGACGAACAACTTTACTTCACAGGCGCCGGCAGCGGCATGGCCGATCCTCAAACGGACGATGTATCCGCTGCGTTCACCGACCTTCAGGACGCATTGACCCATTACGGGATTCATGACACTGTTGTGCCGCAGTACATCCCTGACGGGTTCGAACTTCTGGAAATATGGGTTCAAGAATTCCCGGATTTGGGGGATCTCGAATTCAGTGCGCCCTATGTAAAGGGGCCCGACAATATCGTCATCTCCGTTTATCACAGCAGCCACTCTAGAAAAATTTACGAAAAAAATGACCAGGCCGTCGAACAGTACCGGGTGGGCAATACGGAGCACTATATTTTCAGCAATAACAACAACATTACGGCGGCTTGGTATACCAATTCACTCGAATGCTCCATCAGCACCACGCTGCCCGTAGAGAACTTGAAGGAAATCATTGATTCCATTTATTGGTAAATCAAAAGAGGAGGGCGCGCCGTGCCGGAGAATACGCCGATGATGCGCCAATACCGGGAACTCAAAGCGCAGACGGGCGACTGCCTGTTGTTTTTCCGCCTGGGCGACTTTTACGAGATGTTCGGGGAGGACGCCCGCGTGGCGGCCGGGGAGCTCGATCTCACGCTGACCACCCGCGACCGGGGCGCCGAGCGGGAGGAGGACCGCGTGCCGATGTGCGGCGTCCCGTACCACTCGGCCGAGAGCTATATCGCCCGGCTCGTGGAGCGGGGCTACAAGGTGGCGCTGTGCGAGCAGACGGAAGACCCAAAGGCGGCCAAAGGACTCGTGCGCCGGGAGGTGGTGCGCATCGTCACGCCCGGCACGGTGACGGAGGCCTCGATGCTCGACGAGTCGCGCAACAACTTCATCTGCGCCGTCTTCTGGGATGCGGCCGGCGTCGGCCTGTGCTTCGCGGACATCACCACCGGCGAGGCGTACGCCACCCAGGCCTGCGGCGAGGACCTCCTGCAGCCGGCGCTGTGCGAACTGGGGCGCTTTATGCCCCGAGAGGCCGTGCTCGACGAAGGCGCGGCTGAAAACAGCGCGCTCGTTAGCTTCCTGCAAGACCGGCTGGGCTGCGCCGTGGAGCGGCCCGCGCAGGAAACCTTCGACGAAGCGCGCGCCCTGACGGCTATGCTGGCGCAGTGCAAGGCCGAGAGCGCGGCGGCGCTCGGGATTGAGGGCCGCCGCCAGACCATATGCGCGGTGGGCGGTCTGCTGCACTACCTGCAGGAGACGCAAAAAAACGGCGCGGCCTGTTTCGGCTCTCTCAACGTATACGCGCAGGGCCGTTTCATGGAGCTCGACCTGACGGCCCGCCGCAATTTGGAACTGACGGCCGCGCTGCAGGACGGAGGCAAGAAGGGCAGCCTCCTCTGGGTGCTGGACCATACGAAGACGCCGATGGGCGGGCGGCTGCTGCGCGGCTGGATCGAAAAACCGCTGCTCGGACCCGTGGACATCACCCGCCGGCTGCGCGCGGTGGACGAGCTCACGCGGAGCGTCGAACTGCGCGGCGAGCTGCGCGCCGCGCTCTCCGGCGTGGCCGACATGGAACGCCTCATCGGCCGCCTCGCGTTCGGCAGCGGCGGCGGGCGAGACGCGCGGGCTCTGGCCGGCGCGCTGGAGCGGCTCCCCGCGGTCAAAGAACTGCTCTGCGGCGCACAGTCGGCGCTGCTGCGCGAACTGTACAAGACGCTGGACCCGCTGACGGACCTCCGCGAGACGCTGGACAAGGCGTTTACGGACGCGCCGCCCCATTCGGTGCGCGAGGGCGGCTTCATCCGCGACGGTTACGACGCGGAGGTCGACCGACTGCGGGGCATCCTGCGGGACACGCGTGGCCTGGTGGCCCGCATGGAGGCGGCGGAGCGGGACAGAACCGGCATCAAGAGCCTGAAGATCGGCTACAACAAGGTCTTCGGCTACTACATCGAGATCACCCGCACCCACTACCATCTTGTACCGGAGGGGTACATCCGCAAACAGACGCTGGCCGGGTGCGAGCGCTTCATCACAGACGATCTCAAGGAGATGGAGAGTACGATCCTCACCGCTCAGGACCGGTTGACGGCGCTCGAATACGAGCTGTTTCAGGCACTCAGGGAGATGCTCTCCCAAAACGCCCACCGGGTTCAGCGCACCGCCCAAGTGGTGGCCGGCGCCGATGTGCTGTGCTCGCTGGCCGAGGCGGCGGCGCTGTACCGGTACGTCATGCCGGAGGTCGATCATTCGGATGTCATCCGCATCCGGGAGGGACGCCACCCGGTGGTGGAGCGCATGCTGGAGGGCGGGCTGTTCGTGCCGAACGACGCCGAACTGGACAGCAAAGCCCCGGTGAGCATCATCACCGGCCCCAACATGGCCGGCAAGTCCACTTACATGCGCCAGGTCGCGCTCATCGCGCTGATGGCTCAGATAGGCAGCTTTGTGCCGGCCGCCTCCGCGCGCATCGGCGTGACGGACCGCATCTTCACCCGGATAGGCGCGTCCGACGACCTGGCCGGCGGGCGTTCCACCTTCATGGTGGAGATGACCGAGGTGGCCGACATCCTGCGAAGCGCCACAGCCGGCAGCCTGCTCATCTTAGACGAGATCGGACGCGGCACCTCCACCTTCGACGGCATGAGCGTGGCGCGGGCCGTACTGGAATATACGGCGTCGAGCCGTCTTGGGGCGCGGACGCTGTTTGCCACCCACTACCACGAACTGACGGAACTTGAGCGTCTGATCCCCGGCGTGCGCAACTACAACATCGCCGTCAAGAAGCGGGGCGGAGAGATCATCTTTTTGCGCAAAATCGTCCCCGGCGGCGCGGACGACAGTTATGGCGTCGAGGTGGCGGCGCTGGCCGGGATCCCGGAGCCGGTGATCGCGCGGGCCCGAGAGGTGCTGCGGGATCTGGAGGCCGGCGCGCCGGTGCGCGAGACCCGCACACGCCGGCGGCGCGCGGCGGACGACGGGGGGCAGCTCAGTCTGACGGATCTCGGCGCGCAGGAGATCGCCGAGCGGCTGCGCCGGCTGGACGTGAACACCCTCACGCCCCTGGAGGCGCTGACTCTGCTGCACGAACTGTGCCAGAAAGCGCGGGGGTGAAGCTATCCTGGGGTTTCCTGGGACTGTAAGACATAAACAATATAAGGTAAAGTTCGGATCTTTTGCTGTCGATATATTTCATGAGACGTCGAAGCGGTCGGACTGCCCCTGCGGGGCCTTTGGCCCGCCGGAAAGGGGTGCCCTATGGCGCTGGAAACAGCGTTTTTTGTTTTCCGCCGCGGCTTTTGGTGGGTTTTCTGGGGGAATGTTTCATGATGAGTATGCTCTCGGTCGGCAAGAAACTCTTTCTCGGTTTCGGCGTAGCCATCCTGCTGATGATCGACATCTTGGCCATCACCATCGTCACCTCGCTCGCCAGGGACCGGCAGCTCACACGCAACAGCGACCTCTCCGGCCTTGCGTCGGAGATTTTCCGCTTTACAAACAGCTACATGCGCGCGAACGCCGAGGCCAGTGTGATGCTCCTCTCGGTGGGCGGCGACGACAAAGACGACAAATATGTTCAGGCCGTCACGCATCTGGAGGAGAGCGCCGCCGCCCTCGAGGGGATGACCGCCTACAGCCAAAAACTGGACGGCTTCGGCGCCGACCGTTTCAACGAACTGCAGGCCCAATACGACCGGGTGTTCTTCAGCATCCAGGCGGCCCACGAGACGAACCTGCAGATCCGCGCGGCCAGCGGCGCCATGATCCAAACGGGCGACACGCTGCAAAGTACGCTGGACGCCCTGTACGCGCGGGCTCTCTCCTCCACGGCGGCGGCGGTCCGCAACCCCGACGCGACACTGTCTCTCGTCGAGACGGTGCTCCAGCCCGTCCAGCAAACGTCCCTTCAGGTGAGCGAGATGCGCCTGCTGGTTCGCAACATGCTTCTGACCCAGGACATCACCATCATTCCGCAGCTCACCACCACATTGGACGACCTGACGCACACGCTTGAAACCGTCTCTCAGCACATCGCCGCTCCCGCGGCCCAGGAGGTCTGCCGGCAGGTACTTGAGACGCTGGAGGTATATCAGGTCCGCATGGCGGATGTGGAGAGAGCCGTGCGGGAAAACAGGGCGCGTATGACCACGGCCTCCGCCGCCTTTACGGCGATGACCGCCGTGGTGGATGCGTTAAACGAGTCCATCACACAGGAATCGGCCGCCTCGCTGTCGGGTACGATCCACACCGAGCGGCAGGAACTGTGGTTCCTCGCGGGCATCGTCGCCTTCGCCATTCTCGTCTCCCTGTTCACCTCGATCTTCATCGCGCAGGAGGTGCGGGCGTCTGAGGCGCAGATTCGCATCGTGTTGGACGCCTCTCCGCTGTCCTGCTCGCTGCGCGACGAGCGCTCCGTCGTTCTCGACTGCAACCAGGAGACCCTCACGATGTTCGGTCTCTCGGACAAATCGGAGTTCCTCCGGCGCTACCACAGCCTGTGCCCGGAAACGCAGCCGGACGGCCGCCCCAGCGCCCCGCAGGCGGAGGTCCACGCCCGTGAGGCCATGAAGACCGGCTACCAGCGCTACCAGTGGACCTATTTCACGGCGTCGGGCGAACCGCTGCCCGTGGAGACGACGCTCGTGCGTCTGCCGTGGAAGAGCGGCTACCTCCTCGCCGACTACGCCCGCGATCTGCGCGAGGAACTGGCCCACAAACGGCAGATCCGCGAGGCCGACGAGCGCGCCCGCGCGCTAGAGGTGCAGACGCTGGCCGCCCAGGCCGCTTCGGAGGCCAAGAGCCAGTTCCTCGCCTCGATGAGCCACGAGATCCGCACGCCGATGAACGCCATCATCGGCATGAGCGAACTGATGCGCACGGACAACCTGACCGAGGAGCAGCGCTCCTTCTTCACGGACATCCGCCGGATGTCCCGGGCGCTTTTGCAGATCATCAACGACATTTTGGACTTCTCTAAAATAGAGGCGGGCCGGATGGATTTGGTGCCGGATCACTTCAACCTGGAGGAGCTGTGTATCAACATCACGTCTCTCAACCGCTTTGTCGCCGAAAAGAGGGGGCTGACGTTCTCCTATTCCTTCGCCCCGGACGTGCCGCAGGTCGTCTACGCCGACGACGTGCGCATCCACCAGGTTATCACCAACATCGTGAACAACGCCGTCAAGTACACCAAGGAGGGGTCCGTGTCGTTCCGCGTGGAGCGCCGGGAGGAGGCGAGCCGGGTCTGTGCCGCCTTCATCGTCGCGGACACCGGCATCGGTATCAAAAAAGAGGACTTTGCCAAGCTGTTCGGCACCTTTGAGCAACTCGACACGAAGAAAAATCACGGCATCACGGGGACGGGCCTCGGTCTTGCCATCACAAAGCGCCTGATCGATATGATGGACGGAAAGATCCAGGTGGAGAGCACGTATGGGGAGGGCTCCGTCTTTACGATTCTGCTGCCCCTGGAGGCGGGGGACCCGGCCAAAGTGAAAAAAGCCGAACTGTCGGGCACGATCACCGTGACCGGTCACGTCAGCGTTCTGGTGGTGGACGACAACGCGGTCAATCTCAAGGTAGCGCTCGCCTATCTCTCCAAATGCAACATCCGGGCGGACACCGCCGACAGCGGCGAAGCCGCGCTGGCGATGATCCGCAGCAAACGCTACGATCTCGTGTTCATGGACCACATGATGCCCGGGATGGACGGCCTGGAGACCACCGCCCGCATCCGCGCGATGGACGACGAGTGGTGTCAGCAGATGCCCATCATCGCATTCACTGCCAATGCTGTCGCGGGGGCGCGGGAGATGTTTTTGCAGAGCGGGATGAACGACTTCATCTCCAAACCCATCGATGCCGGTGCGCTCAACCGGACGCTGGCCACCTGGCTGCCGTCCGACCGGGTGCGCGCCGCGAACCCGCCCGAGGCGCCGTCCTCCGCGAGCGCTCCGTCGCGCAGGGCGGCGCGCCTCTCACCGGCGTCTGTCCGACCGGAGGCGGACCGTCCGCCCCGCCTCGCGCGCGTACCTCCCACACAGGAAGGGTAGGGGTATCAAACGGACGTTTGACACTCCTATCAGGAAGAGACTATGATATTTTTCTCTCTTGTCCCACAGTCATCATTACACGGCGTCCGCGAAACTCCGGGCCGTCTGCCGCAAGCCTGTCAGGAAAACGCCTGGCGGGCTTTGCCGGACAGCGGCAAACCGGTCGAACCGGTCGGCGCCTCTCCGCCCGATGCGCCGGCGGCGGCGGCCGCACCGGCATCGGAGGAGAGCGCTTTGCCCATGGAAAAAGCGGAAAAGGCACAGAGTCACTTCCTGCGCGCGAGAATCCGCCACGGTTTCTCGTGGTGTCTGGTGGCGCTGTTTCTGTTCGGCGTATACACGTTCCTCTCGCTGTTTCGGTGGATGGACTGGGGCGTTCGAGAGAAGGCGTACCTGCTGCGG
This sequence comes from Oscillospiraceae bacterium, assembly GCA_031265355.1. NCBI lineage: Bacteria > Bacillati > Bacillota > Clostridia > Eubacteriales > Oscillospiraceae > Oscillospiraceae bacterium. The sequence continues at coordinate 10,707 of JAISCT010000004.1, forward strand.
CAGGCGTTCTCCGGGCCGCAGTGGGAGTCCTTCTATTTCCCCTACGGCATCGAGGCCGACGCCGGCGCGCCGGCGAGGCGCGCGAGCCGCGGCCCGCCGGTGCTGAGCGCCGTGTTTGAGGTGAAGATCTCCGCCGCGCGGCGCTACGAGCTCCGCTTTCTGGTTCCCGACGACCCGGCGCACCGCTCCGACCGGGGCTGGGTCATCGCCTGTCCTCTCCGTCCGGACGCCGGCGGCGGCGGCTTCATCCGCGACGCCGCAAACGAGCGCACTTACTCCGCCGCCGCCACCCTCCAGCAGATCCACATCGACATGCTGTACTATTTCTCCCAAAACGCCCCCTCATGACGCGCCTCCGCAGGCCGTCACAGGGGGCGTTTTTCTCCTCTCCGTTGTTTTTTTATATTTAATTGCTATCCGTTGTTTTTCCTCTCGCGGAAATTGGCTGTCTGTCGGTGATTTTCTACGTTTACAAGTTGACATGCGCCGCAAAAAGTATATACTATAGGGAAAGAGGAGACGCGAGGGCGACATGTGCAGATGTTGTTCTGTTTAGCGCGCAAAGGAGAGATGCCTAATGCCAACACCATCCCCTTGACTTTATTCAATTTTTATATTGTTTATATATGTATGGTTATATGTATGGTTTAAATGTCAGCGCACGCTGTAGAGGATCTCCCCGTAGGAGGGGTAAGGCCAGTAGGGCTTCGGGACGAGCGCCTCAAGCTTGTCCACCGCCTCGCGGAGGGTCTGCATGCCGCTGAAGACCTTTTCGCGGTAATATTTTGCGCACGCGAAGGTCTCGGCGCACGCACCCGCGCCGGCCACGGCGGCCTCAAGCGCTTCCACGCCCGCCACGGTGCGTTCCAGCAGGTTGGAGAGGCTCTCGGCCAGCGCTAGCTCTGTCTTAACGGAGAGTGTCTCCGAGACCTCCCGCTTGGTCTGAATCAGTTTCACGACCCGTTGCGTGAAGGCCATCACGGCGGGGATGATGCCGCGGCGCGTCATTTCGCTCAGGGTCAGCGCCTCGATGTTCAGGGTTTTGTAATAATTTTCCAAAAGCAGTTCCGTCCGGGAGTGGACCTCGGCGGGGGAGAGCACGCCGTGCTTGTCAAGGAGCGCGACGTTGGCGTCCGCCCCAAACAGCGGCAGCGCATCCACGGTGGAAGCCAAGTTGAGCAGGCCTCGCTTCTTCGCCTCCTGAATCCACTCTTCGGCGTAGTTGTTGCCGTTAAAGATGATCCGTTCGTGCTTGGTGATCGTGTCGCGGATGATAAGGCCTATCTCGGCTTTGACGCCGGAGGCGTTCTCCAACCGGTCGGCGAACTTGCGCAACGCCTCCGCGATGATGGTGTTTAAGATGAAGTTCGGCCCCGAGATCGAGAGGGAAGACCCGGGCATGCGGAACTCGAATTTATTGCCCGTGAAGGCGAAGGGCGACGTGCGGTTGCGGTCGGTGGTGTCTTTGGGGAAGCGGGGCAGCACGTCGACGCCGATGGTCATCTGACTCTTGCCGGGGGCGTTGTAGGCGGCGCCGCTCTTGATGGAGTCGAGGATGGCGGTGAGTTCGTCGCCGAGGAAGACGGAGACAATGGCGGGCGGGGCCTCGTTGGCGCCGAGGCGGTGGTCGTTGCCGGCCGTCGCGATGGAGAGGCGCAGCAGGTCCTGGTGGTCGTCGACGGCCTGGATGACCGCCGCCAAGAACAGCAGGAAGCGCGCGTTCTCGCTCGGCGTCTCGCCCGGTTCGAGCAGGTTTTCGCCGGCGCTCGTGCCGATGGACCAGTTGTTGTGCTTGCCCGAGCCGTTGATCCCCGCGAAGGGTTTCTCGTGCAGCAGACAGACGAGGCCGTGGCGGGCCGCGACGACGCGCATCATCTCCATGGTGAGCTGGTTTTGGTCGGCGGCAATGTTGGTGGTCGTATAGATTGGCGCGAGCTCATGCTGGGCGGGCGCCACTTCGTTGTGTCTCGTCTTGCTCAGGATGCCGAGCTTCCAAAGCTCCTCGTCCAGCTCCGCCATAAAGGCGGCGATCCGCGGTTTGAGGGCGCCGAAGTAGTGGTCGTCGAGTTCCTGCCCCCTGGGCGGCCGCCCGCCGAACAATGTGCGGCCGCAATAGAGCAGATCGGGGCGTTGGTCGAGGATGCGCGCGTCGATGAGGAAGTACTCCTGTTCCGCGCCGACGGTGGTGGTCACGGAGGGCGGGTCCTGGTCGCCCAGGAGCTTCAAGATGCGCTCGGCCTGTTTGGCCACGGCCTGCATGGACCGCAGCAGGGGTGTTTTTTTGTCCAGCGCCTCGCCGGAGTAAGAGCAAAACGCCGTCGGGATGCAGAGCACGTTCCCCTTGATGAAGGCGTAGGATGTCGGATCCCACGCGGTATAGCCGCGCGCCTCGAAGGTGGCGCGGATGCCGCCCGTCGGGAAGCTGGAGGCGTCCGGTTCGCCGCGGATGAGCTCTTTGCCGGAGAACTCCGCGAGAACGCCGCCGGCGCCGTCCGGCTCGATGAAGGACTCGTGTTTCTCCGCCGTGGTGCCGGTCATGGGCTGGAACCAGTGCGTAAAGTGGGTCGCTCCCTTCTCGCAGGCCCAATCCTTCATGGTGCTTGCCACCACATTCGCCACGTCGAGACCGAGATGCCTGCGCTCTCGGATCGTGCTCCTCAACGACTTGTAGATGTCCTTCGGCAGTCTCTGCCGCATGACCTCGTCGCCGAACACCATGCTGCCAAACGTCTGTACCAGATCCGCCATAAATAACCCTTCTTCCCACAATCAAGATAAAACAAGACGCCATGGACAAACCGCCCACAGCGCCTTTGCTGACGATATAATACAATATAACAACCTCAGCGCGCCTTGTCAAGAGTAAAATGCGAACAAGGCGTCTACTTATTATGCCCTTTGCCGCGCCTGGACGTTCTTTTTCGAGCCGACCGCCCAGCCGAGGCTCTCCTGCTGTATTTTGTACAGCCGCGCGAACAGGCCGCCCGCCGCAAGCAGCTGCGCGCCCGTGCCCTCCTCGACCAGCCTGCCGCCGTCCAGCACGGCTATCTTGTCCGCGCCGATCACCGTGCGCAGGCGGTGCGCGATGACGACGACCGTCCGGCCTTTGACAAGCTCCGAAATCGCCGCCTGTATCTGCGTCTCGTTCTCCGGGTCGAGGCTGGC
>JAISCT010000005.1 GCA_031265355.1 Oscillospiraceae bacterium
GTGCAATTCAGCCGCACATACAATTCCCGCGATACGCGCACCAAGGATTTGCTGCTGGGTACAGGAGGCTGGACATTCGGTTTCCAAGGGAAGGTGGAGAGCAGCGGAAACGACACCGTTGTGCGTCTGCCGGACAGCAGCGTCATTTCCTTCAAGGCAGGCGCCAACGGGACCTTCACAGCCAAGGACTCCAGAACAACCCTTGTCAAGAACAGTAACAACACATACAAGCTGACCACAAAAGATCAATACAGCTATGACTTCAACACAGCTGGGTATCTTGTAAAGATGAACGATCCGAACGGGAACGCAATCACCGTCACAGTGGACAGCACCGGCCGCCCAACATCGGTGCAAGATCAATCTGGACGGACGGCAACGATTGCCTACACAGGCAGCTACATCAGCAGCATCACTGATGCCGCCAATCGGCAGGTCGTGTATTCATACACAAGCAATCGGCTTTCGAGCGTCAAGGATCCGTCCGGATATTACACCTATTACACCTATGACACAAATGGGTATTTGGCATCCGTAAAAGATCACAACCAGAACACCATAGAGAGTTTCACACACGAAGTTGTGGGTCAGGAGACACTGAAAAAGCTGAAGACCATGACGACGGCCTATAGCAACACGACCACGTACAAATATGACTGGGTGGAAGGCAGCGTCAGGACGCAGGACAGCAATGGCCGCACGGAGACCACATACTTCGATAAGGCGCTGTATCCGATCCGCGTCATAGACGCGGGCGGACGACAGAGCCGCATCACATATCATCTGGACAACGGGATCAACCGTTGGGGCGAACGTGCGTCCGAGACGGATCGCAATGGGAATACAACATATTATGAGTACGACACAAGGGGCAATGTGACAAAAGTCGTCAACCCGGACATGGGTTTCCGCACATACACGTATGACAGCAAGAACAACGTGACAAAAGAAGTGGACGAAGAGGGCCAGACGACATACTACCAGTATGACACAAAGGGGAATATGACGCTGAAGGCCAGACGGAAAGCGGGCACACAGGATTATTCGTCATCCGCGACGCAGTCGAATTTTGCGATTTCAAAGTATACATACAACAGCCAAGGATTCATGACAGCTGCATTGCCGGCCGGTTATTCAACAACATCGACTGGAAGTTATCCATATCTATATTCATACAATGCATATGGGCAGCGAACAATGCAGACAACAGATTTCATTCAAGGCACAACATACGGACAACGAATCATTACCGAATATCTCTCTTATGTCCGCACGAACTATACATATAATACAGTAGGAATGCTTACAAATACTTCCGTGATGAAGTATGGTTGGGCTCTTGAATATTTTTTCAGCGACGGCCCTGAGTCTGGTACATTTGCTGAGGATACAGAAGTTTACAGTACTACAGATTATTATTATGATAAAAATGGAAGACTTCTGAAGATAATCTATACAGACGGCAGTGTTGATCGGACAATATATGACTATCAAGGGAATATTACGAAGCAGATTTCTCCGAAGTACTATTCGACATCATCAGACAGCGCCGTATTTGATGCACAGCACATCATGAGCAACAATGGGAGTTATACAGCAACTGTCAATACGACTCGTTATCTGTACGCCGGCAACGGCATATTGGCATCGGAGACGAATCCGCTGGGATATGTGACGACATACACTGTATACAACCTCTATGGAAACCTCATGCAGAAGACCATGCCGAATGGCGCCGTATATCTGTATGAGTATGACAGTTTAGATAGACTGACAAAAGAGAGTTTCAAAGAGACGTCAAATGCTTCAGCATCTACGCTCTTTACATATACATATGGAATTTCCGGAGGAAAGACACTGCAGACAGAGAAGCGGTATCTGACCTCCTCCTCGACAGCATCCACCGTATACACTTATGACTGGGCCGGACGTTTACTTACGAAGCAAAACCCGACGGGCGGCGGAACATTTGCAAACGGATACTACAAGAATGGTTTGTTGAAAACAGCGGAAGATGCCAGAGGATATATCGCTTTATACAAATATGATCCTCTTGGCCGTATGACAGAGCGGCGTGCGCCGACTGTCAATAACACGACATATGCATTGACAAAATGGACATATTCCGATATAAATGATCAAGTAGCCAGTGAATTGAGATACATAGAAAATCAAACAAGTGCCTCTGAAACTGGGACGTCTGTCGCAACAAATTATACATACAGCACCTTGAAGGGTTGGCTGACCGCTCAGACGGACAGTTCTGGCAGAAGTATCAGTTACTCATATGATGCTTATGGAAACCTCATACGAGAGAACATTTCAAATAAAAGAACAGAGTACACCTACAACAATATGAACCGCGTCATAAAGAAGACGGAATATTTACAGACAAAAGACACAACGGCGGGATCCACCTCAACGAGCAACGTTTCCTTGGAAACAGTCTATACCTATGACCTAAATGGGAATCTTCTCACAGAGAAAAATCCCAACAATATCACCACCACCTACACCTATGACGCCATGAACCGGCAAACAGGCGTGAGCTATCCGAATTACAATGAGAGCAATTCCTCGGTGACGGTGACGACGTCTCAGACATACAACAACATGGGCCTTGTGAGTACGCAGACGGATGAACGAGGGAAAGTTACGTCACTCAGCTATGACAAGCGCGGTCGTCTGCTCAGCACCACCTATCCGGACGGCGGAATCGCCGCCTATGCCTACGACGTGGGCGGCCGGATAATCGCGCAGGTCTCGCCGGGAAACTATGAATCCGGAAAAACGGCAGATCAGATGAGCTACCAAACGGTCTACACCTATGACGCCATGGACAGGGTCAAGACGACAGGTTTTAAAAAGACGACGACTACAACCCTCGAAACGCTGACCTACGATAATGCGGGCAACGTCCTGACGCGCAAAAATGCCATGAACAACACAACCAGCTACACCTACGACGCGGCAAACCGGCTGGTCACGACTACGCACCCCTCGTCCCTCGGCACAAACACGAACGCCTACGACGCGCTGGGGCGCGTAACCCAGACCACAAACGAAAAAGGCGTCGTGAGCCAATACACCTACGACGACGCGGACAACCTATTGACACAGAGCGTCGCCACGACCGCCGGCGCGGTGACGGTGCTCACCAACACGTATGACAAACTCGGGAACGTCCTCACAAGCACGGACGCCAACGGCAGCGTGACGACAAACACATACAACGAGATGGGCTGGCTGCGTACGACCACACTGCCGGAAGACGACAGTGTCCCCGCAAATACAGTCACCTACTGCTACGACAAAGTGGGAAATATTGCAAACACACGGGACGGCCTGAGCCGTGAGCAGATCTGCACCTACGACAACATGGGCCGGGTGCGCACTGCCAAGGAGCAGCAGGTGGGCGGCACGCAGGCGATCATCACCTCGACGCGGTACGACAAAGCGGGCAACCCCGTGTACGTGTATGACGGCCGGAACAACATGACGACGTACACCTACGACAACAGAAACCGGGTTCTGACGGTCAAGAACCCCAAAAATCAGACGACGACGTACACCTACGACTTAAATGGGAACAAACTGTCGGAGACGGATTGGCGCGGCAACAAGTATGAGTATGTGTACGACGAACGGGACCGGCTGACGGAGAAACGGGATCCATTCAAGAGCACGGCCAACCCGCAGGGAAATCTCATAGAGCTGTTGGAGTACGACAACAACGACCGGCAGATCAAATCCACGGACGCGCTGGGGCATAGCAAAACGTTCACCTACGACGCGCGGGGGCGGCTGCTGTCAACGACGGAACCGCTGACGTCCACGGTCAGCTACACGACGTCGCAGACCTACGACGGCGTGGGCAATGTGCTGACAAAGACGGACGGCAACGGCAAGGCGACGCGCTTCCAATACGACGAACGCAACCGGCTGACGACAGTCAAGGACCACAACAACGTGCTGCTATCGGCCTACACCTACGACAACGCCGGCAACCTGCTGGCCCAGGTGGACAGTGAGGCTAGGGTGACGCCCTACAGCTACAACGCCCGCAACCTGCCCGTCACCCGCCGCGACCCGGAAATTCCCTCCATCCACCTCCTGGAGGGGGTGGATGTGGATGGAACTGCCAAGACGGTGAGCTTTACCTACCGGGCGGATGGCACAGTGGCCACGGAGACGGACCGCAGCGGCGTGACGACAATATTTGCCTATGACATCCACGGTCGGACCCTGAGCAAGACGGCGGGCGGCAGCACAATTTCCTACACCTACGACGCAAACGCAAACCTGCTGACGATGACGGACGGCACAGGCACCACTACACGGACCTACGACGCGCTGAACCGTGTGCTGACCAAAACGGCGCCGAACACAGGGACCATCACCTACACCTACGACGTCACCTCCGGGATGGCGACCGGGACCTGGGGCGAGCAGAGCGTGGACACCAAGGGGAACACCGTGGTAAAGGTGTACGACCAAGCCGGCCGCCTGAGCCAGGTGAAACACGCGAGCCAGACGACAACATACGCCTATCTGGACAACGGCGCGCTGCAGAAGGTGACGTACCCCGGCGGGGCATATGAGGAGTACACTTACTACGACGACAACAAGCTGCACACGCTCACAAACAAGAAGGCAAACGGAAGCATCCTAGACGCATACAACTACGCCTACGACGGCGCGGGCAACCGGACGCAAATCCTGGACGGACACGGGACGACGACGTACACCTACGACGTGCTGAACCGTCTTCTCACCGCGACGGAACCGGACGGACGCGTGACGGCATACACCTACGACGGCTCCGGCAACCGAACCTCAGAGACAATAACACAGAGCGGCCAAAGCACCGTCACCACCTACCAATACAATGAACAGAACCGACTGACGGCCACGGAAACGGAGCAGCCGGACGACATCGTGCGCCTTGTGGACTTCTACTACGACAACAACGGCAACATGGTGGGCCGCACAAGCGCCCTGCTGACGGACAGCACATCCGCCGCGGTTCTGTCTCTCTCCGAGACAGAGGACGAGGCGGCCCTGTACGACTACGATGTGTGGAACAACATGATTTCCTCCACGGTGGATGGAGAGACGACGACACACACCTACAATGGCGACGGCCTGCGCGTGAGCAAGACGGCAAACGGCTTGACAACACGGTACGCCTACGAATATACTGAGGTTGTACTGGAACTGGACGGCAGCGGAAACCAGAAGGCACTGAACGTCCGCGGGCACAAGCTGCTATCGCGCGTAACGTCTGCCGGCTCATCATGGTTTATGTACAACGGCCACGGAGACGTGACGGCCCTGGTGGACGGAGCGAACACGGTCCAGGCGACATACTACTACGATGCGTTCGGCGTACACAAGGAACAGACCGGCACAGCGAATAACCCCTACCGCTACAATGGGTATACATTCGACGAAGAGAGCGGCCTGTACTACCTGAAGTCACGCTTCTACGACCCGGAGCTGGCCCGATTCATGCAGGAGGACACGTATCGGGGGGACCCCGTAGACCCGTTGAGTTTGAACCTGTACACCTATGTGAGCAACAATCCGTTGGTGTATTGGGATCCCACGGGGCATTGGTCGGTAACTGGCGAACCTGATAATGACTGGGTGCCGGATCGCCATCTTGCCTACGGGATTCAGATGCGGTTAATTGCATTAACTTCTGCATATTATGCGGCCGAAACCGATGCTGAACGACAAAGGATCAGTGAAGAATCTGATAAATTGCGCAAAAGTAAAAACAACCTTCAAACAGCCAGCAACTCTCAAGGCTACTCGCAAGGCCTTATTGATATGTTGGAAAGGCTGGAAGAAAGGTATGCGGACTTGTGGGATGAGCACGCTATAGGAAAAAGATCAGGAAGCAATGTGACGGCGGTTGAATGGTTTAATATAGTGCTTCCATACGCGGGCATTACATGGGAACCAGGAAATGTAAGTAATGGCTGGGAAATCTCGCTTGCCTTCAATAACAAGGACACCACAGCTACCGCGACTGTAACAAGGAATAAATCAACAAACACTGTTTCTGTATCTTCAAGGTTTCACTCTCCCCAATCTTCGCCTGGTAAATCGCCTGGGACATCAACCCCAACGACACCGTCGTTGACACTACCGCCTTGGACAGGGTTGCAAACGCCGTTGCAGACTACGAATCCTCCGAATTTTAGACCACCGACCACAAAACTTGGAACAGATTATGTGCTCAGGATTTTGAATGACATTGGATGGCAAAATGCAAGCAGATCCATGGCCGAAGAGTTGGCGGAAATCCTTGAGCTGTATGGCATTACAACAAAGGAAAGCATAGCTTTATTCTTGGCGACATGTGCTCATGAAAGCGACTATGGAAGCTTGATTTTGGAGAACGGCACTGATACATATTTTGCAGGGAAAAAATATGGAAAAAATGCGCGCGGCGTTGGATATATCCAACTGACATGGCCAGAGAATCATTTGGAGTTTCTCAGATACAAAGGGGACAGCTATAGCGGACAAGAGACGGCACAACATATTTATGAAAATTATAACCCGTGGGAGATTTCTGCTTACACCTGGACCATCGTTGAACACCCAAGCGTATTAAATGATTATGTCAATCAATATGGGGTAGGAGAAAATGTCTTTCTCGTGACACAGTACTATATTAACGGATGGCTTGACGGCGGCGGTGATGATTTATCGGCCATAAGGAAGGGGACTCCATATGAAATTAAGAATGGCCGCCTCTATGTCAATGGACATGATTATCGTTTGCCAAATGGCTGGGAGAATCGTATGAAGGTTTACGACAATGTGATGAAAAATTATTATAACAAGTAAGAGGATGATTTTTATGAAGAGATTTTCTGCCATTTTAGTATCTGGGATCTTGATTGCTCTTCTAGGGATCTCATGTAAAGATTCCAACATGAGAGTGAATCCAAATCGTGGGACAGCGCCAAATTTATATAAAGAGACATTTCAAGTCACTGATAACTATAGCTTTGAATACCTGCAAATCACAGGACTTGAGGATGAGGAAAGACAAAATAAAATCAATCAGGCCCTGAAAGAGGCATCCACCGGGTGGGTGGTAGATAACATTGTTGATGCGGAATATGTAAAATCTACAGTGCTTTTTCAATCCGAACAGTATCTTTGTGTTTCTCAGACATTCTATTTCCCCGAGGAAAGGATAGATTCAGATCGCGAGATTTGCTTCATTATAGACCTAAAAAATGGCGAAAGGGTATTCTTGGATGATCTGGTGGAAGTCAATGATGCTTTTGTAGAGAAATTTCAGCATGGAGATATCCTCTATGCTACAGGAGACTTTGATCCAGGAGAGGCCACTCCATTTATACGGGATCAATATAGAACAGACCCACCTGAAGATGTTCTTGATAAGTTGCAGAAGTGTTCTATTGACCCAAAAGAAACCATACGCGAAGAAGGGCTCACCCCCTTTATAAATTATGCCTACATCAATGCTTCCGGGCAATTGTGCTTTAGCTTTTTCCCAAGCACGACAGCGGCTGAGATTTTTGTCTTTCTCGATGACATTGAAGAATTCCTGAAAGTGGAGAAATGGTAGTGCTGACAATGTCAGTTCCGCGCCGTCGCAGACGTACCACGATGTGGACGAGGGCGCCAAGGCACAGCGAGCCTCATCACCTACCGAGCGGACGATGTCGCAACGACGGAGACAGACCGCAACGGTGTGACCACGACCTACACCTACGACATCCATGGCCGGACACTGAGCAAGGCGGCGGGTGACAGCACAATTTCCTACACCTACGACGCAAACGCGAACCTGCTGACGATGACGGACGACACGGGCACCACCACACGGACGTACGACGCGCTGAACCGCGTGCTGACCAAAACAGCGCCGAACACGGGGACCATTACCTACACCTACGACGTCACCTCCGGGATGGCGACCGGGACCTGGGGCGAGCAGAGCGTGGACACCAAGGGGAACACCGTGGTAAAAGTGTACGACCAAGCCGGCCGCCTGAGCCAGGTGAAGCACGCGAGCCAGACGACGGCATACGCCTATCTGGACAACGGCGCGCTGCAGAAGGTGACGTACCCCGGCGGGGCGTACGAGGAATACACTTACTACGACAACAACAAGCTGCACACGCTCACAAATAAGAAGGCAAACGGAAGCATCCTAGACGCATACAACTACGCCTACGATGGTGCGGGCAACCGGACGCAGATCCTGGACGGGCACGGGACGACGACGTACACCTACGACGTGCTGAATCGCCTGCTCACCGCGACGGAACCGGACGGACGCGTGACGGCATACACCTACGACGGCTCCGGCAACCGAACCTCAGAGACAATAACACAGAGCGGCCAAAGTGTCACAACCACCTACCAATATAACGAACAGAGCCGGCTGACGGCTACAGAGACGGAACAGCCGGACGACATTGTGTGCCTTGTGGACTTCTTTCTACTACGATAACAACGGCAACATGGTGGGCCGCACAAGCGCCCTGCTGACATCAAACAATCCCTACCGCTACAGCAGGTATATGTTTGACGAAGAGAGCGGCCTGTATCATCTGAAGAAAACCAGAAAATTCCATATTATGTGACTACAAGAAAATACCACGAAATGGCTGCGCAACCGTTCCAACTGCTGCGGTTGCGCTCTTCTATGCTGTTAAACTCGGGGTATGCCTGTGTTCTGAGTCAGGCAAAAATTTTCGACCAAGGACTGTTTTCCGCGCGCGCGTCCTATGATATACTAAATATCGTACAGAATCGTATCATCCCGCGCGGAGATTGGGGACGCGGGGTGGGATAGGGAGGCGGAAAACCGTGAAAAACCGGGTGACCGTGAGCATTGCGGGGCAGGAGTTCGCTCTGCTGACGGAGGAAGACGAACAGTACGTGCAGCGCGTGGCCAGCCGGGTGGACAACGAGATCACCGGCATTGCCCGGCACATGCGAGGTTCCAGTGCGAACATCGCGGTGCTGGCGGCCATCAACTTGGCGGAGCAGGCCCTGCGCGCGCAGGAGACGGCCGACAACCTGCGCGAACAGATCAAAGGCTGCCTGGAGGAGGCGGCCCGGTTCAAGGCCGAGGCCGCCGAGCTGCGCCGGGAGAACACCCGCCTCAAGAAGGCGCAGTAGCGCGCCCGTGGAGATCTTGGCGCCGGCCGGCGGCCCGGCCTGCGTGACGGCCGCGGTGCAAAACGGGGCCGACGCGATCTATTTGGGCTATGGCGATTTCCACGCCAGACAGGGCGCCGCCGGATTCTCCGCCGAGGAGCTGCGCGCGGCGCTCGCCTACTGCCGGGTGCGCGGCGTGCGCGTTTACGCCGCGCTCAATACGTTGCTGACCGACCGGGAACTGCCCCGGGCGGCGGCGCTGACGCGCGAACTCTACGAGGTCGGCGTGGACGCGCTGCTTGTGCAGGACTTGGGCGTACTGCGCGTCGTGAAACGCGTGGCCCCGGACTTGCCGGTGCACGCCTCCACACAGATGAGCGTGCACAATCTCGAGGGGGTGCGGCAGGCCCATGCGTTGGGCTGCGACCGCGTGGTGCTGGCCCGCGAGCTCACCCGCGAGCAGATCGCCCACATCGCCGCGCACAGCCCCATCGAGGTGGAGGTCTTTGTCCACGGGGCGCTGTGCTTTGCCTACTCCGGCCAGTGTTATATGAGCGCCGCGATCGGTGCGCGCAGCGGCAACCGGGGCGAATGCGCCGGCCCCTGCCGCCTGCCTTACGGGATGAACCTGCGCGCCTCAGACGAATACCCACTGTCGCTGAAGGACCTCTCCCTTGTGGATCACATGGAGGAACTGGCGCGCCTCGGCGTCGCCTGCGCGAAGATCGAGGGGCGGCTGCGGCGGCCGGAGTATGTGGCGCTGGCCAGCCGGGTGCTCTCGGAGGCGCTGTGCGGCCGGCGCCCCTCGCCCGGCGACCGCGCGGCGCTGGAGAGCGTCTTCTCCCGCCAGGGCTTTACCGACGGGTACTACACGGGGCGGCTCGGACCCGGTATGTTCGGTGTGCACCGCCCGGCGCCGCCCGACCGGCAAAACAAACTGTACGCCCGGCTGCGCGCGGACTGCGAGAGCACCGGAGAGCGCCAGCGGGTGCCGGTGCGTTTTGCCTGCCTGCTGACGCCCGCCCGCCCGGCCATGCTGGGCGTCGAGGATGATGACGGCCATACGGTCGCCGTGGAGGGGCCCGTGCCAGACGCCGCTCTCTCCCGCGCGGTGCCGGAGGCTGTTGTGAATACCCAGCTCTACAAGACCGGGGGCACGCCGTACCGCTGCGCGGAGGCGCGCACACGGGTGGAGGGGGCGCTGTCGCTCCCGCTGTCGGCCATCAACGATATGCGGCGCGAAGCGCTGGACAGGCTCACCGCGCTGCGTGCCCGGCCGCCCGCGCGCCTAGGCGGGGTCTGGAAGCCGGGCCCTGCCGCGCTGCCGCGCCGGACGCCGCCGACCCTCACGGTCCAGGTGTCTCGCGCGGAGCAGGTAACGCCCGATCTGCTCGCGCTGTCGCCGGCGCTGCTCTACGCGCCGCTGGCCGCGCTCGCGGAGGCGGAGATATGGAAAAAACTGGAATTCTTTGTCGCGGCGGGCCTGTCGGTGGCGGCGGTACTGCCCCGCATCATTGTGGATGACGAGTGGCCGGCGGTGGGTGCTCTGCTTGAGCGGGCGGCCGCGCGGGGCGTGCGCGCGGTGCTGGCGGGCAACCTGGGGCACGTCGCGCCGGCGCGCGAGCGCGGCTTTGCAGTTCGGGGCGACTTTGGCCTGAACGTCTTCAACACCCAGACGCTCCGGACATGGAAACAGGCGGGGCTGCGGTCCGCCGCGCTGTCCTTCGAGCTCAATCTGGCGCAGGTGCGCGACCTGTCCCACAGCATGGACACCGAGTTGATCGTCTATGGGCGTCTGCCGCTGATGGTCACGGCCCAGTGCCTGATGAAGGACCGGGCGGGCCGCTGTGCCTGTGAAAACCGTCTGGAACTGGTGGATAGGACCGGCGCGCGCTTCCCGGTGCTGCGTGAGACCCGCTGCCGCAGCGTGCTCTGCAACGCGCGCAAGCTCTTTTTGGCCGACAAGCGGGCGGATTGGCAGTCGCTGGGGCTTTGGGGTGCGCGGCTCCTGTTTACCACCGAAAACCCGCGCGAGTGCGTGCGGGTCGCCGAGCGTTACCTGGGCCGGGGGACATACGAACCCAACGACTTCACCCGCGGCCTCTACTACCGGAACGTCCGCGCCCGCAAGCCGCGGTGACGGGCCGATCGAGGGGACGTCGCCGGTCTGTCAGTCTATTGGTCCTTGCGCTCGGATATAATAAGATGGTATAATCCCAAAAGAGCGTGCGGCGGCCGGCGCCGAAGAGGAGGAATCGCTTTGCCCATCCACTTTGTGGAGATCGACGGCCTCAGGGTGCGGTACAGCGACGAGGGCCGGGGGCCGAACTTGCTGTTCCTGCACGGCTGGGGCGCCGGGTTCGAGGCGTACAGACCGCTGCTCAGCCGGCTCGCGGAACACCACCGCGTCGTGGCGCCCGATCTGCCGGGCGCCGGTTCCTCCCAGGAACCGGACGCGCCGTGGGACGCGGCGGATTACGTGCGCTTCGCGCAGGCGCTGGCTGTGCGCGTCGGACTCACCGAGGCGGTGCTGGTAGGACACTCGCACGGCGGGCGGATCATCCTTAAGTGGATGGGTGCGCCCACGGTGCCGGAGGTGCCGCGCGTGGATAGCGTCGTCCTGTTTGCCGCCGCGGGCATCCGCCCTCGGCGCGGACCCGTCTACTACGCGCGCGTGTATGCGTATAAAGCCGCCAAATGGCTGCTGCGCCCGTGTCCGCGGGCGCTGGAGAGGTTGCGGAGCCGGGCCGGGTCGGCGGATTACCGCGCCGCCAGCCCCGTCATGCGCGGTACATTGTCCAAGTTGGTGGCCGAGGACATGGCGCCGCTGTTGCCTCGCATCGGTGTGCCCACGTTGCTCATCTGGGGCGACGCGGACACCGCCACGCCGCTGGCGCATGCCGAGCGTATGAAAGAGCGCATCCCGGACGCGGGGCTCGTCGTGCTCTCTGGGGCGGACCACTGGGCCTGTGTGCGCGAGGCGGCGCGCTGCCACAGGGTCGTGACCGTCTTCGTGCGTGACACGGCGCGATAAACAGATAACGGCGACTGTGCGATATCGTTTGAATTTGAATAGGGGAGGACCGCCGTTTGGAAACCTATGTACGTCTTGGGCTGCTGCTTGTCTGGTTTGCGAGCGCATTGTCCGCCTCGCTGACGTTTGTCCACATGTGGCAGCTCAGCGCCTACCAGTGGGGCGGGTACTGGCGCTGGCTGAAGGAGCGCGCCGGGGACGCCTACCAGAAATTTCTCTGGGTCATGCCCACGCTTTTTTTGTGGCTGTGGTGGGGGCCCTGGGTGTCGTACGCGGTGGCCGCCTGTTACCTCGTGACGCTGTGGCGGGCCCGTTTGCGCAAGGGCGCGAAAAAGCCGCTCAAAGTGACGAGTCGCGTGGTGCGCCTGCTCGCGACGCTTGTGTTGCTGCTGGCGCTGGTCGGTTGGGGCGCGTCGCGTCTGTGGGAGTCCCCGCGCCTGTTTTTGATCGTGCTGGGCACCGGGTTTTTGCTCGTCTCTCTGCTGGTGCCGCTGGCCGATCTCATCAACCGGCCGCTGCAGCGGGCCATCGAGGCGGTCTACCTTCGCGACGCCAAGCGTCGGCTGGCGTCGATGCCGGGGCTCGTCGTCCTCGGCGTGACGGGCAGCTACGGGAAGACAAGCACGAAGTTTTTTTTACAGCGGCTGCTGTCGGCGCGTTACAACACGCTGATGACGCCGGAGAGCTACAACACCCCGATGGGAGTGGTGCGCACGGTCCGGGAGCAGTTGCGCGCCACGCACGAGGTGTTCGTCTGCGAGATGGGCGCCCGGCATGTGGGGGACATCCGCCGGCTCTGCGGTATCGTCCGCCCGCGTTTCGGCGTGATCACCGCCGTCGGCCCGCAGCATCTCGAGAGCTTTCACACCCTCGAAAATGTCGTCGCCACGAAATTTGAGCTGGCCGACAGTCTGCCGGACGACGGGGTTCTCTTTGCAAACTGGGACAGCGGAGAGATCCGCGGCCGCGCCGCGCGCGCGCGGACTGTCCGCTACGGCGTGGCCGGCGCGGCGGGAGACGCGGAGATGCAGTACACGGCCCGCGACGTCCGCGCGGACACCCGGGGGCTCTCTTTTTGCGTCGCCGCCCCCGACGGGACGCAGCAGGCGTTCACCACCGCCCTGATCGGGCGGCACAATGTAGAAAACATTACGGCCGCCGTCGCCGTGGCTCACCACATGGGCATCCCGCTGAAAGAATTGGCGCCTCTTGTGCGCGGGCTGACGCCGGCGCCCCACCGGCTGCAGCTGCGGCCCGGTCCGGAGCTTATATACATCGACGACGCGTTCAACGCAAACCCCGAGGGGGCCGCCGCGGCGCTGGAGGCGCTGGCCGGATTCGACGGTGTACGCATGCTGGTCACGCCCGGTTTTGTGGAGCTGGGCGAGCGGCAGGAGGCTTGCCATGAGGCGCTGGGGCGTCAGGCCGCCGCCGTGTGCGACTTCGTGGCGCTGGTGGGGGCGCGCCAAACCGAGGCCATTGCGCGCGGCCTGCGGGCGGCCGGGTTTGCCCCGGAGCGGCTCTGCGTCGCGCCGGACCTCGCCGCCGCGCTGGCGGCCGTGCGGGCGTTTTCTGCCGGCGGCCGGATGAAGTACGTATTGCTGGAAAATGACTTGCCGGATCAATACTGACAGTGAGTGAGGAGGGGTTGTGTGAAGATCCAAGTGGGCGTTTTTTTCGGGGGCCGGAGTGTGGAACACGAGGTGTCCATCATCTCGGCCATGCAGGCCTGTGCGGCGCTGGATAGGGAGAAGTACACGCCCGTGCCGGTGTACATCACAAAACAGGGCCTGTTCTACACAGGTCCTTCCTATGGGGACATCGCCGCCTACCGCGACATCCCGGCGCTGCTCGCGGCCGGGAGCAGCGTGACGCTCATGCCTGACGGCGCGGGCCGGGCGGTGCTGTCGCGCTGGCCTGCCCGGCGGCTTGGCGGCAATGAGCTCGCCGTACTCGACGCGGCGCTGCCGGTCGTGCACGGCACAAACGCGGAGGACGGCACGCTGCAGGGGTATCTTGAGATGCTGGGCCTTCCGTACGCCGGGCCGGATGTGCTCTCGTCGGCGGTGTGCATGGACAAGGCCGTGTCCAAGTCGCTGCTGGCGGCGGCCGGAATCCCGGTGCTGCCGGGCTGTACCTGGACCGATACCGCTTGGGGGGCGCGGCCCGACGCGCTGATGGACGAACTGGCGCTGCGGTTCGGGTTCCCCGTGGTCGTAAAACCGGTCAATTTGGGCTCCAGTGTGGGCGTCACCAAGGCGGCCGACCGCGCCGCGCTGCGCGCCGCCGCCGACCTGGCGTTCCGGTTTGCGCCCAAGGTACTGATTGAGCCGGCGGTGGTTCGGCTGCGCGAGATCAACTGCGCCGTACTGGGCGACGCCGGAGCGGCGCGCGCGTCGGCGTGCGAAGAGCCGCTCAGCGCGGGGGAGATCCTGAGCTATGGGGACAAGTATCTTTCCGGCGGCGAGGCGGACAAGGGCATGGGCGGCGCCGCGCGGCGCGTGCCCGCCGATCTGGCGCCCGCGCTTCGGGATCACATCCAGGCGCTCGGGGTGCATACGTTCCAGACACTGGGCTGCCAGGGCGTGGCCCGCGTGGATTTCCTGCTCGACTGTGACAAAAACCAGGTATATGTGAACGAGATCAACACGATCCCCGGGTCCCTATCGTTCTATCTGTGGGAGCCGGTCGGGCTCTCCTTCGGCGCGCTGCTCGACGAGATGCTCTCTTTGGCTTTCAAGCGGCACCGGCAGCGCGCGGCGCTTTCGTTCACCTACGAGAGCAACATCCTCGCCGGCGCCGGGCTGGGTGTGAAGGGGGGCGCCAAACGGTGAAGTTTTCAGAAATGGTCTACCGGCGGGTGACGCCCGAGGAGACGGCGCCGCAGATGGAATCGTTCACGCGGCGCATCCGCGGGGCCGCCGCGCCGGATCAGGCGCTCGCGGCCTTCTATGAGTACGAGGCGCTCACCGCCCGGGTGGAGACGATGATGTCGCTGGCGCAGGTGCGCTTCACGCTGAACACGGAGGATCCGTTTTACGCCGCGGAAAACGACTACTACGACGAAACAGCGCCCCGTTTCGCCGCGCTGACGCAGGCGCTCTACCGGGCGCTGTTCGATTCGCCCCACCGAGCTGCGCTCGAAGCCGCGCTGGGGGCGCTGCTGTTTATGAATATCGGCATCGAGCTGAAGACCTTCGCGCCGGCGGTGGTACCGGACCTGCAGGAGGAAAACCGACTCGTCACGGCCTATGTGAAGCTGCTCTCCTCCGCGCAGATCGAGTTTGACGGCCGCGTCTGGACGCTGTCGCAGCTTGCGCCCTACGAACAGTCGCCGGACAGGAACGTGCGGCGCGGCGCCTGCGAAGCAAAGGCCGCGTTCTTCGAGGCCCACGCGCAGGCGTTTGACGCGATCTTCGACACTCTGGTGCGGGTGCGCACGAAGATCGCCCGGACCTTGGGTTTTGCGAACTTCACCGAGCTCGGTTACTGCCGCATGGGGCGCAACTGCTACACCGAGGCGGATGTGGGCGCGTTTCGGCGCCACATCGAGGCGCATATTGTCCCGCTCGCGGACAAGATCAAGGCCGAGCAGGCCGCGCGGATCGGCCTTGAGACCCTCGCGCTCTACGACGACCCGCTGGTTTTCCCAAGCGGGAACGCCGTCCCGGCCGGCACGCCGGAGGAGCTCTTTGCGCACGGGCGGCGCATGTACCGCGCGCTGTCGCCCGAGACGGCGGAGTTTATCGATTTCATGCTGGAAAACGAGTTGTTCGACGTACTCTCGCGGAAGGGGAAGGCCGGCGGCGGGTATTGCACGTCTTTCCCCGAGACGGGCGCGCCGTTTATCTTCGCGAACTGGGGCGGTACCGCCCACGACATCGATGTGCTGACGCACGAGGCCGGCCACGCGCTGGCCGCCTACCTGGCGCGGGACAGAAAGATTTTGGAGCAGCGCGCGCCGACAATGGAGTCCTGCGAGATCCATTCCATGTCGATGGAGTTTTTTGCCTGGCCATGGATGGAGGGATTCTTCGGCCCGCAGGCGGACAAGTACCGCTACGGCCACCTGGCCGGGGCGCTCACGTTTCTGCCCTACGGCGCGATGGTTGACGAGTTCCAGCACATCGTGTACGGGCAGCCGCTGTTGACGCCGGAGGAACGGCGGCAGATCTGGCTCTCGCTGGAGGCGCGTTACCGGCCTTACCTCGACATGGCCGATATGCCGTTTTACCGCGAGGGCGGCCGGTGGCAGACGCAGGCGCACATCTACGAGGCGCCGTTTTACTACATCGACTACTGTCTGGCACAGACAGTGGCGCTGGCCTTCTGGGCCGAGGGGCGGACAGATCCGCCCGCCGCCTGGGCGCGTTACCTTGCCCTCGTGAAGCAGGCGGGCACGCGTACCTTCCGCGAGCTGGTTTCGGAAGCGGGCCTGCCGCTCCCCTTTGACGAGGCGGCCCTCGCCTCGGTGGCCGAAGCCGCCGCCGCCTGGCTCGCAGCCGCCGACTCTACAAAATTGGAATAAAATTTCCTCAATGCAGCGAGATGTGGATTTCCTTGCCCAAACTTCGGGCTATTTTGGTGATGAAGTCCAACGAGGGATTGTATGAACCGCTTTCGAAACGGGAGATATTGGATTTCTGCGTGCCGACTCGCTGAGCCAGTTCTTCCTGTGTAATATTGAGCCGATTTCGGACGTCAATGATTTGCGCAATCAGTTCATAGCGCGGTTTCAGCTTTTCGTATTCCGCCTTAAATTCTTCATCTTTCATCAGCCGGTTGTGGACTTCCTCAAATCGTATACCTGCTTTACGCATCCTGACACCTTCTTTCATAATCAAGTTTATAGTTTCGTGCTCGTTCAAGTTCATGCTCCGGCGTTTTATCCGTCTTTTTGACAAAACCATACAATAACACGAATTTATTTTTATCAAATAAAAAATAAAATATCCTTGTGATGTCGGAGGAAAACTTCGTTCGCAACTCAAATAAACCGTTGTATTTATCTCCTTTTATCGGCGAGGAGTACGGAGCGCGGATATTGATTCCAAGGTGTTTGAGTAACATGATGTCGCTGTATGCTTTGGCGCGTAGTTTCGGATTTAGCGTCAGTAAAAAATCCTCAACAGGAATTTCGCCGTTTTCCTTTTGATAATATTCAATTTCCCAATCCAATTCACCACATCCATCCGTAGTGTATGATTGTTGCAGTCATTATGTTATCATATAAGATAACATTTGTCAAGTGCATTTACCGATTTTGCAAATATAAGAATAAATTAGAAATCAATTCTCAAAAAACACCTCAAGGCTGACCATCCGGGGCCGCCTCTCGCTGTGGGAGGCGGCCCCGGGCGCGTCGTGCGCTTGACATGAGAGAGGAGAAGGGTGAAATCGGTTGGTTACGCGGCGGCGGCAGTCCACTCGTACTGCACAATGAGGCGTTCGGCGACAATGAGAGCCATCTCGCGCGTCAGCACGCCGCGCGGGTCAAATTGGACGCCCTCCGTGCCGCCCAGCATGATCTTGTGTTGCTGGCAGTAAGCCACGTAGGGGACAGCCCAGGACGAGATCGCGGCAAGGTCGGCGAAGTCCGGCGTGCCGGCGTCATTGGTGGGGACGCTTTCCGCTTTGGCGACGACGGCGCACAGGATCTTGGCGGTCTGTTCGCGGGTCAGCGGGCCGTCCGGTGTGAATTTGACGGGCGAGGTGCCGTCCACCAGGCCGGCGGTACGGGCCTTTTCGACGGGCGCCTTGTACGCGCTGTCCGCGATGTCGGTGAAGGGCGAGGAGAAGTCCGCCACGGCGCCTTCGACATATTCGTAGACGCTGATGATGACGGCCACAAACTCGTCGCGGCGGATGGGCGCCTGGAAATTGTCCGTCAGCCCCTCCGGGATAAGGCCGCGCGCGTTGAGGGCGTCGACCTCAGCCTGGGCCCAGAAGGAGAGTCCGGCCAGAGGCAAGGGCGCCAGCGGCGTATCGTCGTCCGCCGCCTCCTGGCCGACGTTCGAATCGGCGTCGCTGCGGAAGCTGCTGCCGGAGGGGGATTTGCCGGTCCCAGATGACGTAGGGGGATCAGTTTTGGTCTCAGACTCAGTCGCCAGGGGTACCAGTCCCCGTTCCGCCATCATCAGGCCATCCAGTGTGTCGTCCACGGCGGCCTGGTCGGCCTTGGTCAGCGCCTCGTTTGCCAGCACATCCGCGGCGTTGTTTAGCGCATGGCGCAGCGGAGCGACGGATGAGGGGGTATAACGCGAGAGATCCAGCGACAGGAGCCTCCGATAGGTGGTATCCAGCAGGGACTTGTCCGCGCGCAGGCGCAGGGCGAGGATCGTGTCCGTCAAAGCGTTCCAGGCCGCGTCCACCTCGGGCTGCAGGGCGTCGCCGTCGGCGTACGCTGCCTTGGCTGCGGTTAGGGCCTCAAGAAACTTGTCCTGCCCGGCCTTGACATAGTGGTCCAGTGTGTCGGTGAGGAGATCGGCCAGATTGAGGACCTGTGCCAGTCGGTTCTTGTCGCCCTCGAAGAAGCCGGACTTGTGGATGTACCCCAGGAGGACGAGCTCCGATTCCAGCACTTCGGCCGGCGTGGCGTACGGCGCGGCCTCGACGGCCAGCGCCGTCTCGTATGCCGCCAAGAAGTCGGTGCGCACCGAGTCGATCAGTTTATCCACTGTGCCGTCTTCGACCAGCGCCGCAGCTTCCGCGAGGATCTTGACGAGGAAGGACTTGTCCGTCGCGGACAAAAGCGCGTCGTAGCGGTCGGCGAGTACAAACAGTGCGTTTTCATACGCCTGTGCGGAGGAGGCGTCAGCCTTCAGCGCCTGGGCGTCGGCGAGCGCGGCGCATAGGGCGTCGGCGGTCTCCGGCGTGTAGTAGGCGAGATCCATGCTCAAAACGGCCGTGATCAGCGTGCTCAGTGCCGCGACGACCCGGGCGTCCGGCAGAGGCGGGGTGTGGGTGGAATCCACGCGGTGGGGGTAGGCCTGCTCGTAGGCGTAGGCCAGTTTGATCAGGGTGCCGTCGTCCCAGGCGCGGCCCACCAGATCGACGCAGATGGGCATGCCGGCCGGGTACGAGGGGCCGTTCACGCCGTCGGTGACGCCGATGGGGACCACGAGGTCCGGGAACCCGCCGTGGGAGACGATGCCCTGGAGATAGTTGGCGTTGTCGCCGGCCGTGCCGCCCGTCGTGGCTGGGCCCCGCCACATGAAGTAGGCGAAGCAGTCCAGGTTGTAGGCGTCCAGATAGGCGGCCAAGGCGGCCTGGTAGAGGCTGCGGTTCGAGAGGAAGATCTTCCAACCGTTGTCCGGCCGGTTCCGATACCCCGCCTCCCAGTCGTAGTCGGCGTTACCGGCCTCAATGTTGTTGGCGTTGCTGGTGATGCTGCTGATCATATAGTCGCCGGTCCCATTGGCGGCGTAAGCGCCCTTGTTGCGGATGTCGATCTGCGAGTGGACCGGGTTGATGCCGAAGCGCCCCACCGCCTCAGTGATGCCGCGCGCCCTGATCTCCTCGGCGGTCGGCAGAGCGCGGAAGTACTGCTCGATGTCGATGGGACCCCAGCCGGTGTTCAGTGCATCTCCGTCCGGCGTATTGGGGTTGCGGTAGAGCGGGTTGTAGTAGGTCTGGTAGGGGAAGTTGACATCCACGAAAGTGGCGCCGGCGGCTTCCATGTCCGTTTGCCACTGTTCGTGAGCGGGATTCGCGGCCAGATACGCTTCCAGCGTGCTCCCACTGGCCGGTTCCACCCAGCGGGAGGCCGACAGCCAGCCGATGCGGGCGGTGGACAGCGCGCCGGCGTCCAGGGATTCGGTGTAGGTGTCGGGTATCTTACTGTCGGCGTCCTTTGTGACGTCATCCTGCGGGTCGGTGCCCACGATGGCGTCCATCATGTAGGCGATGTCGGTGGCGGTCCGGGCCAGCGGCCCGGTGACGTCGCGGGCCAGCACCAGCGGGATGACGCCTTCGCGGCTGGTGACGCCCCAGGTGGGCTTTAGCGCGAACAGGCCGTTCGCGTGGCCCGGGGAGCGGATGGAGCCGCCGGTGTCAGTGCCCATAGAGGCGAGGCCGAAGTTGGCGGCGACCGCGGCGCCGGAGCCGCCCGAAGAGCCGCCCGAGGCGCGGTTGGCGAGCCCGGCGGCGTTCACGGCGTACGGGTTGTGCGCCGTACCGCCCAGGGAGCTCTGGGAGGTGGTGCGGGAATTGGCAAACTCGGAGAGGTTGGCCTTCGCGAGGATGATCGCGCCCGCCTCCTCCAGCTTTTTGACCGTAAAGGCGCTGTCATACGGGTAGGAGTCCTGCAGCACCTTGGAGCCGGCGCTGGTGGGCATGCCCTCGTAGTCGTAGTTGTCCTTGATGATGATCGGGACGCCGTGGAGCGGTCCACGGACGGCGCCGGCCGTACGCTCCGCGTCCAGCGCGGCCGCGATCTCGGCGGCGCGCGGGTTCACGAGGATGATCGAGTTGAGCGCCCGCGGCCGATCATAGACGGCGATCCGCTCCAGGTACATGTCGACCACCTCCGCGGAGGTGATGTCTCCGGCCGCGAGGGCGCGCTGCAGTTCGGTGATGGAGATCTCCTGCAGGTCCAGCGTTGTGAACGCCAGGTCCGCCAGCAGTTCCGACGTGTCGATCGGCGGTGCGGCGGCCTGCAGGGCGTACCCCCCGCCGCCGACGGGCTCTTCAGGTTCCTGCGCGAACGCACGCAGGCCGAGACCCGTCATCATTCCGGCGAGGAGACAGACGGTCAGGAACAGGTGGAGTGCGCGGCTAAGCCATCTTCTTTCTCTCTTTCTTCGCTTTTTTTCCATGGTATAAAGACTCCCTCCATAAAAATTGCAAAGAAAAACAGACGGCGCCAGATCTCTCTGACGCCGTTGTCTCACTTTGCATGCGCTTATTATAAGCACATCTCCCAAAGGAAGTCAATCCATTTTGTGAAGTTTTATCAAACGGCCAGGTTTTGAAGAAGAAAAGAAAATTTTTTAGATATTTTAGGCATTTGACCCTTCGGGAGCGTTTGTCAAGGACATAGTTTTGATGTTCACAGAAAATTTACAATTTGCCCTATTGAAAGCCTATCTATTCTGTGTTACTATATAATAATAGTAAGTAATACATCATACATGCGATACAGAATAGCAAGGAGGGATTGAACTGGAAAACCTGACGGAAATGCTCAAAGGCGTGTTGGAGGGTTGCGTACTCGAAACCATCAGCCGGGGCGCGACCTACGGATATGAAATTACGCGGCGGTTAAACGCGCTTGGATTTGCGGACGT
>JAISCT010000006.1 GCA_031265355.1 Oscillospiraceae bacterium
CGACGATATGCGCCGCGTTTGGGAGTATATCGAGATCAACACGCAGAAACAGGCGGGATAACCGCCCCGCCTGTCAACAGTAGTTTGCCCGTTCTCTTAGATACGTCGGCTCAATAGTTGATAGTGGCTATAGTTTTTAGTTTTTAGTAGTTTGTCAAGTGATTTTTTGTCAGGAAATCTGCGGACTGCTGCTGCCCGCCACCGCGCCCGGGGTTGTTATTGCTCGCTTTGCCTGTGCGGCAAAGTCCTGTAGCTCCAGTTTGGACGCAAAAAAACCCGCCGCCCGGAAACTGCCCGGTGTACCGGGTATTTCCTGTGACGGCGGTGGGCTTTCCAATCGTTGTTCATCTACCATGTATCTGAATGGGCTGTCCGCTTCCCATTGTATCTGCGCGTCCTGCGACGGCGTCGGAAGCAGCGCCGCCACGGCGGCCACGGTGGTCACAAATAGTACGGAAAACGCCAGGAAGAGACTCATCATACGTCGCTTCATTTTGTTTGCCCCCCTGCATGTTTTTGGGTGGTGGTGGATGGTTCAGATGTCAAAAGTGCGTCTGGCGAAGGCCGAGTCGATTTTTTCGTCAGATGAAACAAAAAACGCAGTGAATACTGGGTGTATTCGCGAGGCTTTTTGTGAAATATGGCGGAATAAATCGCCGGCCAGCGCCGGGCGAGGCTTTTGACACCTGAACCATGGATAGCTTACCTCTTATATCGTAGAATTTTTTGACAAGAACACAGGGAGTATTTGCCATATACATACAGATATTGTATATATTTTCGCCCATTTCTCTGTTTCGTTGCAGATTGCTCCGTTTTTTACAAAAAATTCATCTCTTTACCGTATTTTTGTTCTTTCAGATATGTGGCAAAAATGTGAAAAAAATTTTCGCGTGTACCGGGAAAATGTTAGCGACAGATAAGGACCAGCCGCCGCGCCTCCGCTGGCGGGCGTTGTTGTGGCGAAAAACATACAAACATATCAATTTATATAAATACTTTTTGACGAAACACATGTAAAATGACGTTACTATCGGAGGACAATGCGCACGTACGACTGGAAGAAAATGTAAAAAATGGGAACACACAACTCCGAAAGGGGTGAGAAACGCCGTAAAACGATGCTTGCGGCGAAGAGGAAGCAACACAGAGCATGACGCATGGTACGAGTTGAGGAAAGGAGATTGAGAGCATGAAATCCATCCGCATTCACATGCAGAAGAGTGTGATATGTGCGCTGTCCGTCGCGCTGCTGATCGGGATTTTGCCAATCAGCCCCTTCGCGGCTCCGGGTGACGGGGACGTGCACTACAGCTACGCCGACATCGTGGGCAGGCTGACTGACCTGGAGGCCGTGTCGGCATTGCCGCTGCCGGGAGAAAAGGCCGGGGAGTGGTCCTCCTACGACAGAGCGTCCGTCTACAATGGAGATACGGACACGTACACCAACTGGGGCGCGAACGGCGACGGAGGCGGCGTGATCCAGAACCTGGGCGACGCGGGGGACGGAAAAGGCGTCAAGTACAAGGTGGCGGCCATGACGGGCCCCGGCGTCATCTGGCGGATCTGGAGCGCCCAGGCCGGCTCCGGCCTCATCGAGATCTACATCGACGGGGCGGAGAGCCCCGCCATTGCCAAACCGTTCAACCAGCTGTTCAACGGGACGGATCCGGTGTTCGGGTACAACGCGCTGTCCTATACGGCCGCGTCCGGCCTCAACTGCTTCGTCCCTATCACCTACAACCAGTCCTGCGAGGTGTACCTCTATGGGAGCTGGGGGAATTACTATCAGTTCACCTATGCCACGCTCCCGCAAGGGACGACGGTGGAATCCATGCCCAAAACTTTCTCGGACGCCGACAGAGCGGCGCTCACAAAGGCCAATGAATTCCTGCGCGACAGCTTGGGCCAGCCGCCGCCCGCCGACGACACCGTGCTCCTGACGGAGAACAACACCCATACCGTGCCCGCGCACGGGTCCGTAAAAGTCGTCGACTACGAAGGGCCGGGGGCGCTGGCGCGGTTTAAAGTCAAAGTGAACGACGATCTCTCTTACAACGATATGTGGAAGGCGCTGAAAGAACTGACGGTCAGCATGTTCTGGGACGGCGCGGCGTCGCCCGGCGTGTGGTCGCCGCTCGGCGACTTTTTCGGCGCCCCCAACGGGCCGTCTCACTATCATACGCTGCCCATGGGTCTCGACGCGGACGACTGGTTCTATTGCTACTTTTACATGCCCTTCCAGACCGGCGCCGAGGTCGTCATAGGAAACGACGGGGCCGCGGACAGGCACATTTCGGTGGAGTTCGCCGTCACGGCTCTCAGGCGGCCCGTCGCCGCATACGCCCGGTTCCACGCCAAGTGGAACAAAGACGCCTTCCAGCCCGCGCGGTCCGATCGCTGGCCGGACTACACGGTGCTGCGGACCACGGGCGCCGGCCGGTTTTTGGGTATGTCGCTGCATGTCTATAAAAAGGACAACGTGAGAGACCCGGGCGCCGGTGCGGGCGACTACTGGTGGGGTGAGGGCGACGAAAAGTTCTTTGTGGACGGCGAGACATTCCCCTCCTTTTTTGGCACCGGCACAGAGGATTACTTTGGCTACGCCTGGTGCGATCCCACCGTCTTCGCCAACAGAGCGTTCCATGCGCAGAATTTCAACGAAGGCGGCGTCCACAACAAGGGCAACCGCGCGGTGGCGCGCTACCAACTGGTCGACAACGTGCCCTTCCAGACTTCTTTTGAGGGGAGCCTCGAAAAATATTACCGGGGGAACACGGAATACGGCGCGGTCGCCTATTGGTACCAAGACGCGCCTGACGACGCGTACGCCGCCGTGTCGCTGGAGGACAGAACCGGTTACTACGTGATGACGGAGATCGACGAGTCGCTGTTTGAAGGCGAGCAAATGCCCTACGTCAGAGACGGCGGCGCCAACGCCTACGCCCAGACGATGATTCCCAACTACTCCGACTACGGCTGGAGCAACGGCCAGCAGCTTTTGTGGGTGCAGCCCGGCATAGGGGACTCTTTGGAGTATACGTTCAAGGTCCGCACGGCGCTGGCCGGCGAACTGAAGCTCTCTCTGACCAAGTCCTACGACTTTGGTATCTTTCAATTCTATCTCGACGGCGCGCCCGTCGGACAGCCCATCGATACATACAACCCCAAGGTCATCGTGAGCGGAAGCATCCGGCTGGGGGCTGCGGCGCTGGCGCCGGGGGACCACACACTGCGGGCGGTCGTCGTCGGGAAAAATCCGCAATCCGCCGGCTACCTGCTGGGATTTGACTGCTTCCGCATCGACGCCGCCGTGCCCGTCCCGGGGATCATTGAAGGGGAGGATATGGAGGTCGTCTATGCCAGCGGCGGCAACCCGGTGGTGCAAAACATGGCGGCGGAGTGGCCCTCCGCGGGATCCTATTCAAGCGGGAAGCAGGTCTGGTGGCAGAGGGCGGTGCAGGGGGCCCAAAGCAACAACCTGAGAGACGGAGACGAGCTGATCCTGGCCATGGATCTGGACGAGGCGTTTGACGGCGAGCTTTTGATGAATTTCACGAAGGCGAATGATTACGGGACGTTCCAACTCGCGCTGGACGGGGAGGACATAGGGCCTCTCCTCGACCTGTACGGCGCGGAAGGCGTCCGGCGCGTCGGCCCTATCTCCTTTGGGCACGTCCGGCTCTCGGCGGGGCGGCATCTGCTGCGTGTGAAAGTCAGCGGTCGCAACCCAGCTTCCGCTTTCTACCTGTTCGGGTTGGACAACGTCGTCCTGCAGGGGATCCGGGACGACGCCGTGATTCTGGGTCCCATCGGGGATGTGAGCGGAAAGAAAGACACCGCGTTCACACTGCCCGTGTCCGTCCGCGTTTATCCGGACGCGCCGCCCGTCACGGCGCTCAGCGGCGCCCTTCAGCTGCCGGCGGGCGTGACCGTGGACGAGGCGCGTCCCCAGACCGCCGTGACGGGGGACTTCAGCTGGGCGGTGGATGCGGACACCGGCGTTTTGTCGTATCAGTACACGGGCGATCCGGTGACGCTCTCCCTGGCGGAGGAGACGGAAATCCTCGTGCTGAGGCTGCGGTTGTCGGCGGAACATACGAAGGGCGAGCAGCTTGTCTTCAGAGCGCTGCGCCTGGAGGCGCGCTTTGCCGACGAGGGACGCTTTGCCTACGAAACCGACGGATTTGAATCCGCCAGCGTCGCGTCGGTCATTTCTACAGGCGCCTTCTCCGTCTCCGCCCGGACATTGTACACGGGGGACGGCGTCGATTTTGTCCCGCGGGGGCGGAAGGCGATCGCCGTGGCGTTCACAGGCGTCGACGGCGTGGAGGGCGTCGCTGTGTTGGACGAACCTCTCTACTATTCGGCGGAACTCTCTGAGACATCCGGCGGTGTCGTCTACATTGGTTTTGTGAACGAGAGCGTGACGGACGCGCAGCTGGCCGACGAAGCGTCCTACGCCGTCGCCGGCAGCGCGCAGACGGTGCGTTTCGGCGACGCAGACGGCGACGGCGCGGTGAACTTAGAGGACGCCCGGCGGGTGCTCTCCACGTGGCTGCGCAGGACCGCCGCGCCCCGGGAAAAGGAAATTCTGGCCATGAACGTAAACGCCGACGGCCGGATAGACGTAGGCGACTTCAATGAAATTGTGGACAAGGCGGTCAGCGGCCTCGACGTCAGTATCATTCAGTGAAAAAGGAGGCATGTACGATGAGTCAACTGTTGCGGAAACGGCTGCTTGCCATGGCGTTGGCGCTGACCCTGCTGGCCAGCGGGGCGGTTCCGTTTTCTTTCCCGGTGCGCGCATCGGCTGCGGTGCATTACAGCTATGCGGATATTGTCAACATGATGACGGACATGGAGCGTCTGGCGCTGAAACCAAGCGGCGAAAAGAGCGGGGAGGCGTCTTCCTACGACAGAGCGTCCCGCTATGACGCCGCGACCGACGCATACATCGATTGGGGCGCCAATGGAGACGGCGGCGGCATCATTGCAGACGCCGGCAACCCGGACGGCCGAGGGCACAGGGTGCTGGCGGCGGATCTGACCGGCCCCGGCGTCATCTGGAGAACCTGGAGCGCCCTGGCAAACGAGGGCCTCATTGAGATTTACATAGACGGCGAGGCCGTACCCACGGTGAGCCGGCCCTTCAGCCAGCTCTTTGACGGCGCCCGCGAGAGCAACGCCCCCTTCAACTACAGCGCCCTGAACTACATCGCGGCCCAGGGGCGCAACTGTCTGGTACCCATCACATACAACGAGTCGTGTAAAATCTATCTGTTTGACAACTGGGGCTCATATTATCAGTTCACCTACACCGCCTTCCCGGAGGGGGTCACGGTGGAACCCATGCCGCACGCCCTGACGCCGTCCGACAGGGAGGCCCTGGGCCGTGTGAACGCCTTCTTTTCGGCCCTGGGCGCGTCGCCTGCGGCGGCCCGGCCGGAGGATGTGACACGCACCGGCACATATACGGTGGAGGCCGGCGCGTCTGTCGCCGTGCTAAACCAGGCCGGCCAGGGGGCGGTCTCGGCCTTCAAGGTGCAGGTGAACGACGTCCTCGGCTACGACGCCATGGCGGAGGCGATTCAGGAGCTCACGGTGAGCATGTACTGGGACGGAGAGGAAGCGCCCAGCGTGTGGGCGCCGCTGGGCAGCTTTTTCGGGACGCCGTTCGGCGACGCGTACACGACGCTGCCCATGGGCCGCAAAGACGGCGGGTACTACTGTTACTTCTTCATGCCGTTTGCCGACGGGGCCAAAATCGTCATCGGCAACGACGGACAGGAGGCCCGCTCCGTCTCCGTGGAGACGACGGTCACCGACTTGAAAGGGGACGCCGGGAACTATCTGCGCTTCCACGCCAAATGGAACAAGGACGACAAACAACCCGCTCGGACGGACGTGTGGCCGGACTACACGGTGCTTCGGACGACGGGCACCGGCCGTTTTCTGGGTTTCATGCTCCATGTGTATGAGACGGGGAACTACGGCTGGTGGGGCGAAGGGGACGAAAAATTCTTCGTGGACGGCGAGAAGTTCCCCTCCTCCATCGGAACCGGGTCCGAGGACTATTTCAGCTACGCGTGGTGCGATCCCACGCTCTTCACTGACAAATCCTTTCACGCACAGCCCCACAACGAGGGCGGCGTCGGCAATCTGGGGAACAAAGTCGTCCTGCGCTACCAGATGACGGACAACGTGCCGTTTACGACGTCCTTTGACGGGTACATTGAAAAATATCTGAACAACAACCAGGCGCAATACGCGGTCATACCCTATTGGTATCTGTCGGTGGACGGCGTGGACGACTACACACCCGTCTCCCTGGCCGCGCGCACAAAATTTTACAAAAAACCCGCGTTTGTGCAGACCTACATAGAGGGGGAGAGCATGACGGCCACCGTCACCGGCGGGCCCGCTCCCTACAACCAGACCGCCATGAATGGCAACGCCTTCAGCGGAGGCGCCCAAAAACTGTGGATCAACAACGGCGACGGCAACGAGATCAGCCTCACGTTCAGCCTGAACAATCCGACGAGCGGTGTGTTTAAGATCCGGCCGTGCATGGCGGGCGATTTCGGCATCTTCCAATTTTACCTCGACGATCAGGCCATCGGAGACCCCGTCGATCTGTACTACCCCAGGGTGATAGGCGGGGGGTATGTCGTCCTGGGAGACGTACAGCTGGCGGCCGGGGCGCATGTGCTCAAAGCGAAGGCCGTAGGCAAGAACCCCGCCTCGTCGAGCTATGTATTCGCGCTGGATCAGATTGTGATCACGGAAGGAAAGTCCGCGCCGGGCCTGTTCGAGGGTGAGGATCTGCGGGTGCGGAGCATCCTGCCGAACCCCGCCGGCGGCGTGATTGGCATCCAACGGATGGACGGCTTCTCCGGCAGCACCTGGAGCCGAGGCGAGCACCTGTGGTGGACGGGCAACAACGCCGACTCCGTTCTCACGCTGGCGTTTACATTGGACGAGCCCGTGGAGGCGCAAAACCTGAGCGTCGCCTACACCAAGGCGATCGATTACGGTCTCTTCCAGCTGGCCGTCGACGGTGTGGACGTGGGGGCGGTGCAAAACGGATACAACAACGGCGTGATCGCCAGCGGACCAGTGCCGCTGGGCAAGGTGACGCTGTCCGCCGGTTCCCATACCCTCACGGTCGCCATGAAAGGCAAGGACAGCCGATCCACCAACTACATGGTGGGGCTCGACTACATTCAGTTCAGCAAGTACGACGGGTATGGGCTGTACCTGGAGGATCTGACGGGTGTCGCCGGGCAGGCGGGCACGCGGTTTGACATTCCGGTGCATCTGTCCGGATTCCCCACGGGCAGCCAGTTCCGATCCGTCGACGGGGTCCTGCGGATCCCGGACGACTTCACAGTGACGGACGTCGTCCCCAGCGACTGGGCCACGTTCGACGATTTCGACTATTTTGTGGACGAGAGCGGCGCGCTCCGGTTCGCGTTCACCAGCCTGACCGGCGCGCCGGTGTCCTTCGACACGCTCTATACCGACGAGATCCTGACCCTCCGCCTCGCGCTGGCGCGGACGTTCCATGCGAGCGCCGCAGTCCAGGTGGCGACGGAATCGTTTGTGGTGCGGGACAGAAACGACGCGGTGCGCTACGATGTGACCGACGGCGTGTCCACGGTGCGTATCGACGCGCTCTCACTGGCCGAGGGGCAGGCGGAGATCATACGGCGGGCCCAAGAGAACGTCGGGGAGCGCCTGTACAGCGGCGATCATCTGAAGAAGATGGAGATTCCCATCGGCGGCCTGGGCACGGGCGCCGTCTACTTCGACGGCAACGCCGTGCCCATCAAGTGGGACTGCGGCCTGCTGGGAAACGACGCGCTGGCGATGGACAACAGTCTGTTTGCCCTTGCGGCCACCGTGAACGGGCAGAAGACAACCAAAAAACTCAGGGGCGGCGCTGTCCGGGGCGTGGATGCGATGACACATCAACCGGTCAGCAGCGTCCGCAGTCCCTTTGCCAAACACGGCACGTACTTCGTGGGGACCTGCGAGGTCTACCCCGCCTTCACCGCCTTCAACGACAACTTGCTGGGCGCGCTGCGGTCGGATCCCTTTACGCTGCCGGCGGACTGTGAACGGGTCACGGCGCTTGTCGGCGGCGGCAGCGAAATCGGTCTTCTCTACTTTGCGCTGGTGGACAGGGCCAGCGGAACGGTCATCGGCAAGGTGACGGGGAGCAACAGCGAAACCATGACGGACCGGAGCATCGACGTCCCGGAGGCCTACCGGGGGCGCGAGGCGGAATTCCACATCGTGGACAACCAAACGGGCGGCTGGGGGCACATCAATGTGGACTACATCCGGTTCTTTGCCGCCGGCGACACAGAGATTTCGGCGCCCGGCTTTACAAACGGAGACTTTGAGGAGGGACTCGCGGGCTGGTCCGTCGCCGCCAATCTGACGAGCTCCGACGTCTTCCAGGGTGTCACGCTGCGTTCGGAATATCCCTTCGAGACGTTCTATTTCTCAGAAGAAGGGTTCCCGGTGTCCGCCGCGGTGGAGATGAGCAGCCCCATGGTGCCGGTCAATGAACAGGATTCCTCTCTGCCCGTCATCATGTACAACGTCACGCTGAAAAACGAGACGGACACGCAGCAGACCGTGTCGCTGCTCTCCAGTCTGGCCAACGGCGTCAGCGGGACGAACCGGGTGAATACCGTCACGCAGAACGACGGCGGCACTTTTATCAAATTGACGTCGGACCGGAGTGATCAGAGCCTGTATACGGGAGCCCTTGGCCTGTGGACCAATCTCACCGGCGGTCAGGTCAGTTACACCGCCGGCGCCGCCAGCGTGGCGGCCCTCATGGCCCAGCAGGAGGCGGGCGCGCTGAGCGGCGCGGTATCCGCCAACCAGGCAAACCCCGTGGCCGGCCTCTCGGCGCCCGTCACCCTCGCGCCGGGCGAGAGCCGCGTTCTCACATTCAACTGGACCTGGTACTTCCCCTTCGTCAAGGGGTCGGACATCTGGGGGAACCAAAATGTGGAAGTCGGGAAGCGGTATGCCCACTACTACGACAGTTATGAGGCGGTGCTGGCCGACGCGTCCGCCCGGCGCGGCGCCCTGTACGCCGACACGAAGCGGTACCACGACGCCATGTACGACACCACGCTGCCCTACTATCTGATCGACGCCGTCACTTCCAACTCGGCCATCCTGCGCAGCCGGACCGTCAACGTCTTGAAAAACGGCGATCCGTACGGCTGGGAGGGGTCCGATCAGCTCCATAGTATCGACGGCATGGGCAACGGAAACTGCATGCACGTGTACAATTACGCGCAGGCCGCCGCCAACCTGTTCCCCTTCCTGGCCAGGCGCTACAAGCTCCTCGACTTCAAGACCCAGCAGCGCGCCGACGGGCTGCTGAACAACCGCATCGGAGAGGTGCCGAACGTCGCGCCGTCGGGCGAGGGACCGGCTGTGGACGGGGTGCTCGGCGCCATTGAAGGCGCGTACCGCGAACACCTGAACGCCGCCGATTTCTCTTTCCTCGACGACATCTGGCCCCATGTGAAAAAGGCCATGGACGCCGTCGTCACACTGTGGGATGTGAACGAGGACGGGCTCATTCAAAACGCGGCCGGCGTGAACACCACCTTCGACGACCCCATCGGCGGCATCAACACATTCACCGGCGCGCAGTACCTGGCCGCCCTACGGGCCTGCGAAAAGATGGCGCTCCTGAAAGACGACGCCGTGTCCGCCGCGCGCTACAGAGACATTTACACCAAGGGCGGCGTGAATCTGAGCCGCGAGACGTTCACGGGCGAGTATTTCAGGCAGGTGGGCGCCAACGACTACGCGGACGGCGTCATGTCGGACCAGCTCCTGGGGCAGTCTCACGCGTTTTTGGAACAGCTCGGCTATGTGCTGCCGAAGGATCAGGTGAAGACCGCCCTGACCTCCATTTTCCACTACAACTTCTATTATCCCGTAGGGGACCGGTACCGGCCGTCCTTTGACGACGCGCTCCGCATTCTGGCGCGCCCGGACGACGCGGCGCTCTTCAACAACACCTTCCCGTACGGCGGGGCGGGTACGGACCCAGGCCGGACGCTCTACCTAGACGAGACATGGCCCGGCTTTGAATACGAAGTGGCCACGGCCATGCTGTACACGGGTCTCACCGAGGAGGCCATGGCCATTGTGTACGCCGTGCGCGACAGGTTTGACGGGGAAGGGTACAACGCCATGAGCGAGCGCGAGTGGGGCGAATATTACACGCGCTCGATGGCCAGCTACGGCGTCCTCAACGCCGCCATCGGCTTGGAACGCGACGGGCCGGGCCGGGCACTGGGGTTCAAACCGAACGTCACGCCCGCGCATATCAAGGGATTCTTTACGTATGCGGACGGTTGGGGCAGCTTCGCCCAGACCCGCCGCGTACAGGGAGATATGATCACCCAGGAGGACACCGTCACCGCCAAGTACGGCGCGATGGCCATAGGGCGTCTCTCCTTCTACGTGACGGAGAACGACGACGCCTCTATCGGCGATGCCGAGGTACGGGTTTTGTACAACGGCGCACCGCTAGAACTGGAAGATATATCCATATCTGGCAACCGGATCACATTGTGTCTGCCGGACGGGTTTGTACTCCGTCAGGATGAGGAACTTGTCGTCAGCCTGTCCGCCTTCGCGGACGGCAGCAACATCGGCGGCTGGACCGACGTGGCGGGTGCGTGGAGCGTCGGCGAAAACGGCAGAACCGGCGCGGCGGCCGGCGGCGTGCGCGGGCTCAGCTTGGCGGACAGGACGGCGCGCTTCTTTGAACTGCGCGGGACGGTGACGCCGCACGCCGGCGAGGCCGGGTTGGTGTTCGGCGCGGCCGCCTATGCGGAGGACGGCGCCTATGCCGTCGTCCTGGACACCGCGGCGGACAGGGTGAAACTGATTCAGTTCCCGGACCGGGAGTGGGCGTCCGCCCCCTATGATCTGTCGGCGGAGGAGACGTATGCCGTCAGGCTGGAGGTGACGGCGGACAAGGCGGCGGTCTTCCTCGCGGACGAAAAGGTGCTGGAGGTGGCGTTGACCGGCTATACCGCCGGGCTGGTGGGCGTCTATGTGTCCGGCGGTACGGGGTCCTTCCGGGATCTGCTTCTCAGGGACAGGGCGGATACCGTGATCGTGGACCCGGCGCGGCTGTTCCTGGCGCCCGGCGAGACGGCCGCTCTGACGGCCTATGTGGGGCCGGATTCGGCGCTGTACAGAGAGGTGGAATGGAGTACCAGCGACGCGTCCGTGGTCCAAGTGGATCCCACCGGAAAATTGCGGGCCGTGGGCGGCGGCGTCGCCGTCGTCACGGCGACGGCTATGGACGGCGGGTATACGGCATCCGCCCCTG
The DNA here is from genome assembly GCA_031265355.1 of Oscillospiraceae bacterium. NCBI lineage: Bacteria > Bacillati > Bacillota > Clostridia > Eubacteriales > Oscillospiraceae > Oscillospiraceae bacterium. Next base: position 11,393 of record JAISCT010000006.1, read on the forward strand.
TGGCGGTGCACGCGCTGGGCGCCGACGGGGCGCTCTCCAACCTGACGAAAACCGACAACGGCGTGTGGGAGGACATCCCGGGCGGCCAGCGCGGGACCCACAGCTCTGACGCCTGTATGCTGGGCGACGAGCGCGGCTGTGATTTCATCTACGAGGGGGACTTGAAGATCACATCCTCCGCCGGCGCGGCGGCCCTTGTATTCCGCGCGACGGACCGGCCCCTCACCGGCGGCAGTTATGTGGTCAACATAGACAGCTCGGCGCAGGTGGTCAAGCTCTTCCGGTTCCCCTACGCGGTCATCAGCCAAGTCGGCGTGGCCATCGACCAAAACCGGACGTATCACATGAAGGTGGTGGCGATCGGGAATCGCTTCACGGTCTATTTTGACGACAATCCGGAGCCGCTGATCTCGGCCATAGACAACACCTACCGGAGCGGCCGGTTTGGCATCAACATTTGGAACAGCACGTCCGAGATCACAAACATGCGGTATACGCCCATCCTGCCCCTGCCGGTAACGAATCTGACGGCGGCGGCGGAAGACGGACAGTACCGGCTGCGCTGGACGGATCCCCCCGACGGTCTTTTCGCCAGCGTGCTCATTGAGGACGAGGAGGGGCGTCTCTTGGGGCAGGTGAACCCGGGCGTGCAGGCGTTTGACGTCGTCCTGTCCGAGGCGGCCCGGCGGACATTCTACGTCTACGCGGCCGACGCTTGCGGCCATCGCTCTCCGCTCACGGAGGCCACGGCCGCGGCCGCGCCGAGGAACGCGCTGACCATCGAACGAAGCGGCGACTTGGCGGTTGTGAGAGGCAGGGTAATAGGCGACGGCGGCGACCCGCGCGAGGCGCTGCTTTTCCTGGCGCTGTACGACGCGCGTGGAAGGCTCACAGACGTGCGGCAGGTCGAGGTGACCGCCGCGCCCGGCGGGGACGTCTCCGCGCAGCTTGAACTGCCCCTGGGTGCCGCCGCCGCCGCGAAGGGCTTTTTGTGGGACCGCGCGACGTACGGCCCCCTCCTGCCCGACGTCACGCTCGCGCTCACGTAGCTGCCTTTCGGCCGAGGAAATGACATTTGAGCCTTGAGGGCAACAGCTGATTTGCGCTGCGCCCCTCGCAAAACAAGAAGCCCGCGGAGTCTTGAAAATCAAGACTCCGCGGGCTTTTCCCTAGCTTCAATCATCATAATGCCCGCGGCATTGCAATATCTCAACAGAGTTTTCACTTATCCTGTAAACGAGCCTGTTCACCTCGTCGATGCGCCGGCTCCAACCGTCGCGATGTTTGAGTGATTCGGGTTTGCCTATCCCGTCACTGCCGTTGCGAGAAATGTCTTGTAACAATAAGTTGATGCGTTTGAGAGTTTTTTGTCGTTTGCTTGCCAGTACAAATAATCATCCCAAGCGTCTTCGGCGAACGTCAATTTACTCATGCTCCATAGCCTCAAGTTCTTCCAGCGTTTTTACCACCACTTTACCCTGCTCAATCTGACGGGCGGCCTCGTCAATGGCGGTCATGTTACGCTCGCTGTAAAATGGGTCAATGGACACTTCAAATGGTATGCGTTGTTCGCGGCTGACTTTTTTGGCAAATATTGTAAATGCTGTAGTCATATTCATTCCAAGTGCTTGACAAGTGTGTTCCATCGACTTCTTTAGGCCCTCGTCCATTCGAATATTGACCAGTACTTGTGCCATTGATTTCACGTCCTTTCGTCTTCTATTATATATCAACATAAAGACAATGTCAATATAATATCTTTACATTATGTTGGCACAGAGTCTCAGAAACATGTAAGGACCAGCAAAGGTACTCCTTGCTGGTCCGTGTAAAGTGCAGATGACGGAACTGTCATTTGACGACTACCCATTCTACGCGCTTCACGCCGATTTTACGAAGTGCCCGTCGGACAGAGGATGTCAATGGATCGGCGAATGGTGAGATGTAACCGCCTTGAACCGTCGGGAGCCAACTTTTTCTGAACCGGTTAGCGGTGATGATGTCAAAGACCGCCTGGGACTCCTCCGATTCCACGTACGCCCAGCTGAAGAAAATTTCCGTCGGACCTTCGGATCCCCCGATGACACCGGGCGAGCTTGCCTCATTCGGACCTTCGGCTCCCCCGATGATACCGGGCGAGCTCGCCTCATTGCGGGCAGTCGCAGGGATCGGATCGTGTGGGGGTGCATGCGGCGAAACCAGGCGGAACAAGCCGACAAAACCTACACATAAAACAGTTGCTATCAGGATCAGTTTGATCCCGTGTTCGCGAAGAAAGGTCCGCATATAGAATCACTCCCTATTGTACTTGCTTTCGTTATGTGCTCTTGTGCTTGACGCTTGTATATCAACCACATAACATATAGCAATATATCCAAACTGATTCCCCCAACGGACACCCAAAATCCAGGCAAGAGACCCGAGCCAAGAAACGCAAGATTCATTTCGCTGATTGACCAAAAGACACCCACAACAAGAACACGGAAATAATTCATTCCAAACACAAACAATAATACAACAATGCTCACGTGGACGGGCGTGGTATCGTACTGCGCTAACCACAATAATGATTCCAGTGCAATGATCAGTACGATGCCTATGACATCGCCCATCAGCAGTCCTAACCCCGAAAAAAAGTGAATGACAGGGTCGATTGAGAACCAACCAAGCAGAGCGGGTACAAGGCTGAGACAGAAGATTGCCTGCATAACAATTTTTTCGGAAATTCTTTTTCCACGCGGTGCAATTGTTTCCATTGCATATCACCTTTCTATACGAACAAAGGACTATGCCGCCATTGACGCGGCCATAGCCCATTGCTCCCATTTCGAGGTCGAATTTTCGCCTGTAAACACGGCTCAGCCATTGTGGCCTAATCTTGCGAAAATCATGTCACGCGGTCACCGTGTTGGTCGTGTAATTGTATGAACTTGAACCACTGCCGATTTTTGCGTATATCGTCACCACGGCACGATATTGTTGCCCCGATGTGCCGTCGTAAGTTACAGTATTTAAATAGAACAGACAATCTTCGTCGATTAACGCGGGGTAACTGCTGCGGTTGAACGTTTTGACACTCGTCCATGTGGAGCCGTTCTTGCGCTGTATGACAATTTGGCTAGCGCCAACCTCATCCGCTATTCCCGTGGCGAATACAGAATACTCGACCGTTATACGGCCGCCACTTGCGCTTGCAAACGCGGAGTAACTTGACAAATATTGACTTGCTCTGAGTTGTGCCGCTGACGCGGGTATGCTTGTGATGAGCGACAATACCAGTGCCATTGTGAGTGCGGTTGTGCCGATTATATGCTTTTTCATGATGAATCCTCCTTAATACATCGAATCGATAATTAATTTTATTTCCTCGACGGAAATCTTTCCTTGAATATCACAGTCACACAGGCCATCGAGCCATGTTGCGACCGTCACATCTAAATTGGTAAAAATGTAGTGAATGATACCGTCACGTTTATATTCCAATGGAGCACCTGCGCTCTTTTCGTAATTTCGCGTCAATTCAGTAAGAGGTTGATTATAAAGAACAAACGTTAGCAGTATCGCTTCTTTGCCGCGTTTGTACTGCACCGCTAAAATTTTGCTACTCTGTGCATCGGCAACTTGTAGGTTGTCGAATACAAATCCGTTTGGCATCCAATCGGGAGCACTCGGTTGCGTGATACCCAATTCGTCGAGTGCTGTCTGAAGGAGGGTACTACCTCCGCTTGTAGGACTGTCCTGCGAGGATTCCATAGATCTGGGCATGTTCACCGTTGATACAACTGTTTTGCGGAACAAGTCGTCTGTGAAGTCTACTACCACGTTTAAAATGTTGATTTGAAACGCATAGGCGACAAACGTGTTCACGAGCAGCAACGCCACGATCAGCGTCGCAACTGTTGCGAACCGCCTGCCTGCCTTGTGCCATGGAAAGTGATCTCCAAACCGCGTCCGGCTTGCTTGTGGATTGAGGCCATCGCTGCAACTTTTGTGTTCGCGCGGGTGCATGACATCTTCGAGGCGGATGGGCAGTTCGTTTCCGTGGCGGTCCAGCAATCCCGTCCAGAATGCGATGCGTTCCGCTTTGCGCTGTTCGTCTGTTTTGTTCTCTTTGCGTTTGATGATCGCCAGAATCTCAAGAATTTTTTCAGTATTGGAAGCATCGTCCAATGGCAGCAGTGTGTCGTCAGCCAATATAGCTTGTAGCTCCTCAATCGTCTTTTTCTCAAGTTCAGCGGTAGAAAACTGACGATTCACCGGGAAACACCTCCCTCCTACACTATATATCCCGTTTCGGAGCGGAATTCTTGCATCGCGTGGAAAGAAATTTTTTAAGCGCCTTCGTCCTTCAAGAACTTGGAAATCTTTGCCTTGATACGCGATACGGCGGAATCAATTGTGCCGGGCCGCAACCCCAAAAGCTTGGCGATTTCTCTGTGCGGATAACCTTGCTCCTTCAACCTGACAATGCGAATCTCCTGTGGGGTCAACACTGACAAAAACGACATCTCATCGTCTGCCGGTTCAAACAACAACACTTGATCCGACGCATTGTCTGCCAGCGGCTGCGTCATTTGCTGATCATCAGCCAATGCACAGTAATATTTATGCAGGTAGTTTTTGAGTGCGTTCATCAGCCACCCCTGCGGATTGGGCGAAGCAATCACACGGTCAATCTTTTCCCACGCGATGAGATAAACATCTTGGACAATATCCAGTGCCGCCGAAGAGTCTGACACTTTGATCCGTGTGTAATTGAGCAGGAGATCATACATCTCGTCAACCAATTCTTGATAAAACGTCGCTTCCGCTGTTTGAAAAAGCTCCATCGATTGCTCCCTCCCCCGCAATTGACTGTTCGGAACGCATCCATTGTATACCACTGGGAGGGTTTTGTCAATCTGATTTATGTTTTGTCATACAAAACTCCGTCGCGCATGAAAAGTACACGTTTACAAGATTTTGCGACGACAGGATCGTGTGTGATGATAATGATTGTATGACCAATTTGATTCAAGACCGTAAATAATTGCATAATGTCGTTTGTAGTTTGTTCGTCTAAAGCGCCTGTGGGTTCGTCAGCCAAAATAAGTTTTGGTTCGTTGATAATCGCCCTCGCTATCGCCGTGCGTTGTTTTTGACCACCTGACAACGACCAGACATACTGATTTGCAAGCTCGGATATACCAACATTTTCCAACGCTTTTTTTGTTCTTTCTTTCATGACTGCCTTGCGGATTCTTTTCCCGAACATAAGTGGAGTCATCACGTTTTGTAACACAGTATATTCTTCTATCAGCGCAAAATCCTGAAGGACTATACCCACTTGACGATTTCTGATTTTGCTGTATTCTTTATCACTCAGTCCGGATATAAGTCTGTCATCCAACCAATATTCACCCTGTTCAGCGGAATCGATACAAGCGATGATATGTAATAGTGTAGATTTGCCAACACCGGATGGCCCAATGATAGCAATCATTTCTCCTTGCACGATATCCAAACAAAGAGAACGCAATACTTTGACCTCATTGCGCTTGTTTTTGTTGTACGTTTTACAAATATTAATCAATTTTATCATGCCATTACCAACTTTCTTTAATATATTTAATCGGCGTCTCTTTTTTGCGTATGTAAATCTGGGCCAGCAGAGCAACCATGATGGTCGCGATCAGAGTTACGAAGGTTGCTGTTAGGTTCAAATCATTGAGAATTACAACATCCATCGGCAGCATATCCGAAGTTTCGTTAAAACGGAAGAATGCAGCCATCAATAGACAGACTCCGGCCACTTGGAATAGCATGTAAAGGATAAATGCCTTCAGATGTGAGGCCCACCGCATGCCAGATATGTAGTATATTGAGACAATGCGCATATGACGAATAGAATTCAGGACTGTCAAACACAGAGTTGAGACAAGACCTACGAAAAAAATAGATATAATCATTGGCGCCAAGGTCTTGACGTGTATCATAAGTTGATCTTTGGATTCGATTCGAGCATCTTCCAATTGAACGAACCACGCAATATCTCGAAACTCCTCAACGATTCTCTTTCTAATTGTACCGTCATCTGTGTGGAAATAAACCAACGCGCTATTGTCTGCAATGGTATCAAATTCATAAGGAATATCAGCCTGATTAAATAGGAGCAATGGGTACGGATTGCTTTCCCCATTGTTTATAAACATGTGTTCGAGTCTTGGTTTGTTGGATGCAGCGGCGAATTTTAATATATTTGCATTCCTATTGATGATTCCAACCACTTGAAATTCAATGACATGATTGTCTATGGTAAGAGTGACAATGTCTCCCAATGTATGATCTGAATAAGTCACACATGGGATATAAGAACTCGCTGTATCGGTGTACCATGTCCCGTCGACGAGTGAATTTGCGAGGGTTCTCGATGTTGTGTCGCCCAATGCGTATGCCTCATATTCTTCACCATTACTCGCTCGATAATGGGCGCCTATCGGTTGTTCGAATGTGATTTCTGATTTGTATTTATCTAGTAAATGTTCCAATTTGTCGCCACGGCGTTCGCTGTCAAATAGAGAAGGCATATACATATAGGTGTCGTCACCCGAAAAATTGTCTGTGATTTTCAAAACATCAGAGAGGGCATTGTATTTCCCTATTAGGAAATTGGCAAGTATGATTGTGACAGACAACTGCATCATCATAATGCTTGACAATATCAGACTTTTTACAAAAAACCTAAGAGCAATTTTTACACATGCCATATCTCATTACTTCCTTTTTAATTCAAATGGGGTTTTGCGAAAGAAATGAACAAGTTGATATAAGAGGACAAAAAGTATAGGCGAGGTGTAGCCTACGTAAAGGAAGAAATATTGTTTCACATTGATGACATGATAGTAGAATTCATCGAATGCATGAAAAATATTAAAAAGGACAAATTTTGAGAATAGCGCACAGAGGAAGAATGAAACGGTGACGATGATAAAAATTTCGGACAGATATAGACCGATCAATTTGGGCCTGCTACAACCTAAAATGTGAAATATAGCTTGTTGTTTCTTGCGCTTCTCCATGATACTGATGTATATATAGGAGAGATTGAGTATCCCCAAAAGAATGATGGAGAAAAATATAATATAATCCACTGACAGCGCTCCGTTGATGGGAGGGATTGGAATCTCAATTTGTTCAGTTTGGAAAATGCGTTTGATGTTATTGACAAGCATTTTCTTCGAGTCTTCTTTCAAGTTATGCACCACGACAACCACTACTTGTCCAATGCGTTCTTTCACCTTCAATGTTTGATAGGGAATTTCGTATGCATCAATGCTGGAAATGCCTATAACCTGAAATTCTTCATCTTCTATACGATATGTTTGCCCAATATAATCAGCGCCATTTGGCGTGTTCGTGGGAATCAATATTTGATTTGCGGCGGTGTCATCAAAAAAACGCCCGAGTTGCACTTTGAAGAGCATAGATGATTCGCCAAAATAGTCGGACAATATAGTGTCATTATTGTTTCTAAAAGTCACAAAAATTCTTTGGATATCAGAACGGTGTTCTTTCAACAATGTTTCAAGCTGATTGTCAATATCAGAAAAGTTTTCAGATATAGTATAAGAACGTTCTTTTTCAATATAATATCTGCTCTCTAAATTTGATGTCAAATAATAATTATATACGACGATTGTTCCAGTGACAGTGAAAAATACTACCAACACGATCATCATAAAATACAATGGCATCTTCTTCACCAATGTCTTGAGATTTAGAAACAATAACACTGGAATCATCCCTTTCGACTAGGTTTCATATTATACGACTTAAAATTGCAGGATAAAATTACCCTGCAATTTTAAATTCTTGTTTAAGCGATGTTATGAATTTTTGAATGTGACTTTTCCAGAAGATATATTTTCGGTTAGTACGATAGAGAAAGCGCTTGCCGCTTCCCACAAAGTTCCATTGAGGGAAGTTGAACCATTTGCTGTGGTTGCCAGAGATATCGAATGAGTCACACCATTAGAATGTGAAATCTTAAGCTCCCCGCTGGCCTGATAATTACCGCTACCAGCAAAACTCACAGATACTTTATCAGGAGTAAAAGTGCCTCCTTTGGTAAACTTTGGGTCGATGCTACCAACTTGTGTACTTCCATTGGAAGTATACCAAATGCCTATCCAACTCTGGCTTTGACTTACCGAACCAGTGTATACATTACCCGAACGGTAAGCCCCCAGTGCCGAAACCGAAATTGCGAGGATTGCAACAGCAAGCAAGCGAGGAATTAGTCGACGAAGCCTTTTTGGCATAGCTTTGACACGCACCTTTCATATAATTTTTAATTGGACATCTGTGCTGTGAGTATTAACAAGTTATATCATACGAAATGCCTTACTACTTGTGGTCAGAACAATTCGCACAGTCAAACCACCTCTTTCTCGCAGTAAACTTTGCATACCGTTGCGACTCGGCCACAGCGGACTGCTCGCCGCATAGGTTGCTCCTGTCTCTGGTGAGGGCTCCCACTTACGTCGTCAGGCCAGGAGGTGCCGATGTGCAAGCGATGAATGCGGCGCTGAATTTGTCTCTCTGCCATATATATCCCATTTCGAGGCCAAATTCTTGCAGCTTCCGCAAAAAAATTTATTTTCCGCCTGTAAGCGCGGTTTGACCTGTGCGGGCGGGTTTCTCTCGGCACAAAAATGTGCCGCCCCCAGACGAGAAGCGTGACCCGAGCGGCCAAGCCGCCTGGGTCACGCTTCTCGTTATATTACACCAGTTCCTCCACGGTGTGGCCGATGGTGCGGAGGGTGCGACCAGACCGGTTGCGGGGAACCCGCTTTCGGTCCGCCGGGATGAGCGCCGTCGCGGGCGCCGCGTCCCGCCACATATTAGTATCGGAACGTTTGCCAATGCGCTCCATGACAGTGACAGAAAACACTGACCCTCCTCCAGCATTATGTCCGGAGGAGGGTCAGTATGAGTCATGTTACACCAAATCCTCCACGGCGTGACCGATGGCGCGGAGGGTGCGGCCGGCTCGACTGCGGAGAATCCGCTTCCGGTCCGCCGGGATGAGTGCGGCCGTGAGCGCCGCGCCGACGGCGGCGCCCACGCCGACCCCTTTCAAAAATCCGGACGTTTGCAATCCAAGTACCTCCCTTGGCAAAAAATCAGGGCCGCGCCGGCGGCCCCAAACAGTACGGCCTGTTACATATTGTGGAATACCCACAATATGTAACAGGCCGTGGAAGAACAAAGGAGGACCGCCATTAGTATGACCAGAACCTGTGGCAAACAACAGCGGAAATGCATGCCAAACGGCCATGCGACGCGCCCCAAATTTTAAAAACGGGAAATTTTGGAGAGGCTTGTCGCCGCGCTGCGGCAGCGCGCCGCCTGCCGGTCAGCCGACGCTGACGGTGACGAGGTGGGTCAGACCGTTGTCGTTGGCGCGGATGGTGACGAGGGCGGTGCCGGCGCGCAGGGCGCGGAGACGGCCGGTCTCGTCCACGCTCACAATGGACGGGTGGGAGGAGGTGAATGTGTACGCGGCGGCGTCGGTCGCGAAGTTCAGCTGTGCGGCGCCCTTGATGCGCAGCGAGATGCGGGCGCTGCTGTGCGCCCGGACGTAAGTCGTCGGGATAAGCGCCGCCGCCGCTACGTCGTTTGTCGACACGTAATACGTCTTCCCGCGCTGCCAGGCGGCGCGGGAGGGTAGGGAGACGGAGAACGCGCCCGTCTCATCCGCCGTGATCTCCCGGAAGGCGTCCAGGTTCGCGTAGTTCGGCGCCGCGTCATAGGCGCCCAGCAGCGTGATCCGCGCGCCCGGGGCATACCCCGTGCCTGTGACCGCGACGGTCCGCGACGCGCTGTCCGGCGCGGCGGCGACGGCCGGATTCGGGTTGACGGCGGGGTAGGCCCGGGCCAGAGAGAACAGCGCCAACGCGACGATCTCGGAAATGGCCTTGTTCCGGGGCCGGCTGTAGTTGACGTCGAAGGTGTCGCCGGTCTTGTGGTAGAGAGTCTCAAAGCTGGTGCCCTTGCCGTTGCGCCGCCAGTCATACTCCACAGCGTTTTTCATGTTGGGGAAATTGTTGCCGGCCCGCGTGGCCTCCTGAACAAAGGCGTAGTGATCGGTGGTCGTGTCGTAGCAGATGTTGAAGTAGTCCATGTCGAAACCGATTTTCAGCGCCGCCAGGTACGAGTGGTTGAAGATCTCGTATTCCTGTGCGACGGCGACAGCCTCCGGCAGGTCCATCAGCCGGTCGTTGTTGGTCGGCAGCGTGCGCTCCAACGTCTGCAGCCGCGTGTCGCTGATGTTCAGGAACATGTGGATGCAGTCGTCCTGGTTTGTGGCGATCATGTCCATGTTGTAGTTCGCGACGAAATTGGCCCGGTCCTCGTCCGTCATGTCCGCACAGAAGCGCCGGGCGCCCGTGAGGCCCGTCTCCTCGGCGTCGAAGCAGATAAAGACGAGGTTGTAGTCAAACGGGACGTCCCGCAACGCCCGCGCCAGTTCGACGACCATGATGACGCCCGACGCGTTGTCGTTCATGCCCGGCGTGCTGAGCTGCGAATCGAGGTGGGCGGTGATATAGACGTTCTTCTTGCTGCCGGTGGCCGAGGGGAGGACCGCCACAACGTTTTTGCCCTGCGAGGAGGTGTCCATCGTCACAGTGAGCGGGGTGTCGGCGCTGAGATCGGCCAGTACGGCGTGCGTCTCGTTGTAGAGGAGCGTCCCGACGGGGATCGTGATCGGCGGGTTGGTAATCGGCGGGTCGGGTTCGGACGCAACCGTGTTGCCGATCCGGCTGTAGGAGGTGTTGCCGTCGTCACGGGGGCGGAAGTACTCAAAGAGGACGGCGCCCGCGCCCGCGGCCTGGAGCGCCCGCGCGGCGGTGTAGTACCGCGCCGCGTTCGGTGCGCCCTCGCCCTCCATCGTGACAAACACGGCTTTCCCCGCGTAATCGGCGCCGGCCGGGACGGTCAGATTCTGCCCCACATTGGCCCACGACACCACAGCCGCGCCCGTGAGGGGCAGATCGACGTCCCGGATGGCCCGATAGACGGTGTTTGTGTTGTAGGTCGGCCCATAGAGGATGTACTTCTTGCCAAACACCTCGAGGCTCCCATTGACATAGGAATTCACGACGCCGCTGGCGTTTTGCGTGATAAATTCGTGCACATAGGGCGCATACCCGGCCTCGGTGAACTCACGCAGCAGGTAGTCCACCGTCATGTCCCGCCGAAACGAGGCGGTGTAACGGTTGCCGATGCCCTCGGTGAGCTCCACGGCCATCCGCTCCGCGTTGTCGTAGTCGATCCGGGCCAGGAACGCCGCCTCCAGCGGAGTGAGGGTGGGCGTGAGGGTCGCGGTAAACGCGCCGGCGGGGAGAGTCAGCAGGGAGAACATCAGAGCGAGGGCCAGCAGGGCCGACAACAGTCGTTTGCGTCTCTTCATGGAACTTCCCTCTCTTTCTTTTGTGCGGCTGATTTGCTCTCTTCTCAACTTCTATATCATCAACGGGGCTCCACCGGAGCCCCGTTGCCCACATTATGCTGCGCGGCCTTTGTCCCCCGCCGGTCTCAGATCACCGCCTGGAGGAAGGTGCGCAGGCGGTCGCTGCCGGGGTTGTCGAAGAGCTGCCTGGGCGGGCCCTCTTCGACGATCCGCGCCGTGTCCATGAAGATGACCCGCTCCGCCACCTCGCGGGCGAACCCCATCTCGTGGGTGACGAGCACCATCGTGTGGCCCGCCGCCGCCAGCTGGCGGATGACGCGCAGCACCTCACCCGTGACCTCCGGGTCCAGGGCCGAGGTCGGCTCGTCAAACAGCAGTACGGAAGGGCGCATCGCCAAAGCCCGGGCGATGGCGACGCGCTGTTTCTGCCCGCCGGAGAGCTGACCGGGATAAGCGTCGGCCTTGTGTTCAAGCCCCACGACGCGCAGCAGCTCCATCGCGCGCGCGCGCACCGCCGCCGCCGGCTCTTTTTTGATCCGGATCGGCGCGATGGTGATGTTTTCGAGGCAGCTGAGGTGCCCAAACAGGTTGAAATGCTGGAATACCATGGCCGTGCGCAGGATGAGACGGCGGATCTCGGCCTCTTTCCGGTAACGTGCCCGCCCCCCCGCGTCCGTCTCCGCCAGAGGCTCGCCGTCGATGGCGACGCGGCCGGAGTCGATGAGTTCCAGGTGGTTGAGACAGCGCAGCAACGTCGATTTGCCGGACCCGGACGACCCGATGATGGCGACCTGCTCGCCCGACTTCACCCGGAGCGTCACATCGTCCAGCGCCGGCACCCCCGCATATGTCTTGACAATATTTTCCATCTCTACAATGTATCCCATGCGCAAGTCCTCTTTCTTCCAACCTCAAATCTAAAAACCCAAAATCTAACAATCTGGCGGTTCTGCGGAGCCGCCCCTAGACGGCTTCCTGCTCATGCCGGGAAAAACGCCGTTCCAGGCGGCGGTAGAGCATCGTCAAGATAAGCGTGACGATCAGGTAGGCGAGCGCCGCCAGCAGATAGCCGGTGGTGTTGCTGTCTCGGTTGGCCGCGTCCTTCGCCACCTTGAGCAGTTCGGGGACGGCGATCACGTTGACGAGCGCCGTGTCCTTCACTAGGGTGATGGTCTCGTTCGACACCGGCGGGATGATCCGACGGATCGTCTGCGGGATGATGATCTGAAACATCGTCTGCCCGCGTGTGAAACCCAGCGTCTTGGCCGCCTCGTACTGGCCGCGGTCGATCGACTGAATGCCAGCCCGGTAGATCTCTGAAAAATACGCCGCGTAATTGAGCGTAAAGGTCAGAACCGCCGCCGGAAAACGGTCGAAGCGTAAAAACAGCCAGCCGGTGTTGTTGGCGATGATGCCGAGGCCATAATAAAAGAAGAAGAGCTGGAGCATCAGGGGCGTGCCGCGGAACACCCAGACGTACAGCTTGCACAGAAGCCGAAACGGCGGGAACCGCGAGATGTTTCCCAGCGCGATCGGAAGCCCGAGAGGCACCGCCAGCAGCACCGTCAAGCCGAACAGTTTGAGGGTCTCTACCAGGCCGTTTAGCAGCGCCGGCCCCAATGTGACGGTATAATCAAAAAAAGACATCGATGTCCGTACCGCCTTTCCGCGCCGAGACGCCCGGCGCGGTCAAATCATCTCCGCGGCCAAAAGAAGAAGGCCCGAGCGCCCCGCCGCGGGAGAGGACGCCCGGGCTCGGAGGTCAGATGTCCAGTAATAGATCTTCGCCGAACCAGGTGCTGCCGATTTCGGCGCCCTTGCCGCTCGCCTTCACGGCCCGCAGGGCCTCTTCGACCTGTGCGCAGAGCTCGGTGTCCTCCTTGCGGAAGCCGATGACATAGTAGTCGTCGCCGAAGTCGACGGAGGCGACGTTCAGCTTCACGGCGAGTTTGCTGTTTTTGTACTGCCCGAGCACCTCGTCGACGATCATCACGTCGATGCGGCCGGCTTGCATGTCAAGGATGCACTCGTCATATGTGCGATACTCGGACAGGTTGGCCTCGATCGACGGGTAGACAGGGTCGCCCTGAACGACTTCCAGCGCCGAGGACTCAGCCTGCGTGCCGATCTTGAAATCCGAGAGCTGTTCTTTCGAGGTGATCTGCACGTCGGGGTTTGTCATGATGACGATGCGGTTGTTCAGGTAGTTCTTCGAGAGGGTCATGCTCTCTTCGCGCTCCGGAGTCCGGGACATGCCGTTCCAGATGCAGTCGATGTTGCGGGAGGAGAGCTCCATCTCTTTGGCGTCCCAGTCGATCGGCTGGAAACGGATCTTGACGCCCAGTTCCTCGCCCACGGCGTTCGCGAGGTCGATGTCAAAGCCGACCAAGCCGCCGGCTTCGTCGCGGAATCCCATCGGGGCGAAGGTGTCGTCGAGCCCGATGATGAGCTCGTCCGGGAGATCGGCTTTCGGCCCCGCAGGGGCGCACCCGGCTGTCAGAGCCAGGCAGAGGACAAAAGACAGCAGACAGGCAATGCGTTTCATCGTTTCCACTCCAGACTTTCAAAAAATAGGAAAAACGGAAAAAATGCAAAGAGACAAAAACGTTTACGGCGTCGCCCCTTTGCACCCATTATTCTACTATAGTGTGACAGGATAAGTCAAGAAAGAAATGAGAAAATTTTCAACCGGCCGCCGGCTGATCGGCGGCGCGCGACCGGCCTGTGCAGTCTGATGGGCCGGAACTTGCAAAGGGGCGCCAAAAGAGGGCGCGCCGCATCACGTGTTCTGAAACATCGCTCTGCGGCGCGCCCTCTGGTCTCCCGCTGGCTTTAAGGGTCTGTCGGGAAATAAAGAGTGCAGTTGGCGCAGCAATTTTGTGTCCCGGCAAGGCGCCGGGTTCCGCGAATACTTGTAGTATTCAAGGGTTCCGGCAACGCGGCCGGAGCGCAAAAGGGCAAGTCAAATGTACAGGTTATTTTTCGACAGACCTAAGGCATGGAAAGCACGCCCCAGAACGCCAAGTCGCCTGTCGTGCCCTCCTCAATCCGCGTGACCCACTTGCCGTCGGCGTCGTACCACGCGAAACCCTCGTACGCAGGCGACGGCGCTTTTAGAGAGATCGGCGTGTCAATGATGGTGTAGGTCGTCGGGTTCGGATTCGGTATGTGCTCGCCGCTGAGCATATGATAGGTGATGGTGTAGACGTTCGGCTTGTTGGGGTTGTCGGGCCCGCCGTCGCCCCACTTGGCCCAGTAGTCGTGCTCCTCTGCGGCGCCCGCCTCAATCTCCGTGACCCGCACCGTATAGCCCTCGTCCGCGTACCAGCCCGCGAACGTATACCCGGGCCGGCCCGTCAGCGCCCCCAAGGGCAGCGGCGCGCTGAGGATCGTGTAGGTCGCCGGATTCGGGTTCTCCGCGCCTTGTACGTTGTGATAGGTGACCGTGTAGACGTCGGCGCCGCTCCATTTGGCCCAGAGGACACGGTGGCCCGTGCCGCCCGCTTCGATCCGCGTGACCGGCGCCGTGTAGGCGCTGTCCGCGTACCAGCCCTCAAACGTATACCCGGCGCGCGCCAGAGGTTTCAGCGAGCGCGGCGTGTCGATGATGGTGTAAGTCGTCGGGTTCGGGTTCTCCGCGCCGCTCACGTTTTGGTAGGTGATCGTGTACGTATCCGGCTTGTTGGGGTTGTCGGGCCCGCCGTCGCCCCACTTGGCCCAGTAGTCTCGATCTTCGAGACCGTTCGACTCAATCCCCGTGACTTTCACCGTGTAGCCCGCGTCCGCGTACCAGCCTGTGAACGTGTAGCCGGGCCGGCCTGTCAGCCCCTGCAAAAACACCGGCGTGTCGAGGACCGTGTAGGCCGCCGGGTTCGGATTGCTCACACCGCTTACGTTGTGGTAGACGACGTGATATTCGATAGGCTGGTCGTAGTGATAGGCGAGAGTCAGATCCCCGACCGGCATCGGGAGGAAATACTCATATGCGACGCCGGGGACGATCGCGATTCTGCCGTCGATCCTGCCGTTCACTTGGTCGATGAGGTCCGGCATGGTCGTCGCGGAGAGATCCCACGTGACCACTTGATTGTCGATGACCTCAGATCCCGTCAGCGTGATGGAAGTCAGCGCGAAACCCGCGAAATTCTGCGGGGGGAAGTTGAGCTGGAAGGGGGGCGGGATGGGCGTTTGATACAAATTGATAGGCCCTATCACCGTCGGGGCGGGCCGCTGCGCCGGCGGGATGGCGCCCTCGTACGCCACCGCCAGCCGGCTCACGCCGTACACCACGATGGGCACGTCAAAATTCTGCACCTGGGGATTGCCGTCGACGTCCATGTAGGACAGCGTCGTCGTCCCGTTGGTGGGCAGGGGGGTGTTCTTGCTGGCCTCCGGGTCGGCCAGCCGCACGCGGTACGTGAGCGTTGCCGTCCCGTCCACGTGGCTTGCCAGATCCCAGACCAGTGTCGGCTTCCCGCTGCGTATCTCCAAGACCACCGCGCCCTGAGAGGCCGTGACGTAACTGTCCACCGCGCCCGACGCGGGCAGGGCCGCGCCCGTCACCGACCGGAACACAAAGCCGTCTCCCACGGGGTCCACCACGATACCGGCCTGAACGCCGGCGACGATGATCGCTTCCACGATGTCCGCAAACACCTGGGAGACGTTTGCATCGGTGGCCGCATAATAGCCGGCGTTTTGAATCTCTTTCAGCAGGTTGGTCGCCGCCGTGGTGGTCTCCAGCCCGATGGTGATCAGTCTGCCGTCTGTGTGCTCCGCGTGCGTCTTGTAGTTGTTGGCCGAGGTGCGTGCGGCGCTGGTGTTGGTGGCCTGGCCGTCCGTCAGCAGCACCAGATATTTCAGGCTGTAGACGCTTGTCCGCGCGGAGTGATAGAGTTCGTTGTGGGCGTGGTCGATGCCCAGATTCATATAGGTGGAGCCGTTGGTGGCGGAGAGCGCGTCTATGATGGCGCTCTTTGCGGCTTCGACCCCGTCCGCGGCGAGAGCGCCGGCATTGCGGACATTTGTCAGCGCCAGCACCAGTCTGGACGATGTGGCGTTGTTGGAGGCGAACTGCACGACGCCGATCCGGACCCGCCCCAGCAGTCTTTCGTTGGAAGAAAGTGCGTCGACCATACCGATGGCGGCCGCCCGCACCGCGTTGCGCCGCGTGACCGTCATGGAGTCGGATCTGTCAAGCGTCAGCATGATGTCCAGATCGACGGTCGGCGTGTAGGTCTTCGAATCGCTTTGGATGGCCAGCGTGACCTCCCATTCGTCTTCGCTGAGGCGGACGGCCGTTTTTTCCAGCCCGATCGGGTCAACAATAACGCTCAGCGACTCATAATACGCCTTTATCGTCTGTGTTCCCGGCACGTAGAAACCCTCTGTCGGCTGGTTGGCCACACGGCGGTATCCCTCCACCGGAGGGAAGGAGATGGAGAACGGCTGGCCGGGCCAGCTGTAACCGCGATAATCCGCCAAGAGGTCTCGCATCGGGACCTCCGGCTGGGTCGCTGTCGCCGCCGTCCAGTATTGGATGACGTAGCGGCCCACTTCTGCCTTCTCAATATTGGAAATTACTTTTCCTGTAAATGAGAAGTCGGCCAAAGTGTTGGCGCTTCCGTCGTACCCCGAGACGCTCAAATTGGTGAACTTTCCGTTCGCGGCGGTGGTGCCGGTGATCGTGAGGGGAGAGGCGTCCCAGTTGG
>JAISCT010000007.1 GCA_031265355.1 Oscillospiraceae bacterium
ACGAGGCCGGCATCCATCAGCACGGCGTCATGCAGGACAGGCGCACATACGAAATCATGACGCCCGAGTCCATCGGCCTCAGCAAGAACAACCTCGTGCTCGGCAAGCACTCGGGCAAACACGCCTTCCGCGACCGCGTGAAAACCCTCGGCTACGACTTGGACGACGTCGAGATCGAAATCGCGTTTGAAAAGTTCAAAGCCCTTGCGGACAAGAAAAAAACGGTATATGATAGGGATATTGAAGCCATCGTCGCAAAGGAAGCCGTACAGGTCCCGCGCACATACCGATTGGAAAGCTTCGTTATAAACAGCGGAAATAAAATCACATCCACGGCCGTAATCAAATTGTCGCGCGACGGAAAGACCTTCGAGAAGGTTTCGCGCGGAGAGGGTCCCGTGGACGCCGCGTTCAAGGCCGTCGAAAAGATCGTCGGACGCGAATTGACCTTGGAGGATTACAGGATCGACGCCGTTACCGAGGGCGAGGACGCCTTGGGCGACGCGCGCGTGCGCATAAAGACCGTAAACGGTTCCGAGTTTTCGGGCAGAGGGCTCTCCACCGACGTCATAGAGGCGGGCATTCACGCTTATATAAACGCTGTCAACAAGATGATGTACATCGAACGCGAGGGGCTGGATTCCAAGAAGATCAGCGCAACTCTTTAGGGCTAGTTGAGAGTTGAGAGAGGAGAGTGGAGGTAAAGACTATGGGCATGACTATGACGCAAAAGATTCTGGCGGCGCACGCGGGACTCAAACGGGTTACGGCGGGGCAGTTCATCGAGGCCAAGCTCGACATCGTTCTCGGCAACGACATCACGGGTCCGCCGGCCATCAAGGAATTTGAAAAGATGGGCGCGAGCAACGTCTTCGACGCGAACAAGGTGGTGCTCGTGCCGGATCACTTCACGCCGAACAAGGACATAAAGGCGGCCGAGCAGTGCAAGATATTGCGAGAATTCGCCGCATCGCAGGGTATCGTGAACTATTTCGAGGTCGGCGAGATGGGCATCGAACACGCGCTTCTGCCGGAAAAGGGTCTCGTCGTCGCGGGGGACGCGATAATCGGAGCGGATTCCCACACCTGCACCTACGGCGCGCTAGGCACGTTTTCCACCGGCGTGGGCAGCACCGACATGGCGGCTGGCATGGCGACGGGGCGGACTTGGTTCAAAGTGCCCGGCGCCGTCCGGGTCGTGTTCATGGGGGCGCTCGCGCGGCCGCTGTGCGGCAAGGATGTCGCCCTGCATCTCATCGGAGTGCTGGGGGTGGACGGCGCACGGTATCTGTCTCTGGAATGCGGAGGGCCGGGCGTCGCGTCCCTGTCGATGGATGATCGCTTCACGGTAGCAAACATGGCGGTCGAATGCGGGGCCAAGAATGCCCTCTTCCCTGTGGACGACACGACGAAAGCCTATCTGACGGGGCGCGTCACGCGGCCTTGGACAGCTTATATCCCCGATGCAGACGCCCTCTACGAGCAGACGATCGTCGTCGATCTGCGCGCGCTGAAACCATTGGTGGCCTGCCCACACCTGCCGTCGCGCGTGCGCCCGGTGTCGGAGCTCTCCCACGTATCCGTTTCGCAGGTGGTCATCGGCTCTTGTACCAACGGGCGGCTGGAGGATATGCGCGCGGCCGCGGAGATCCTGCGGGGCCGCCGCGTGCGCGACGGCGTGCGCTGCCTCGTGATCCCGGCCTCCCAGGAGATCTATCTGCAGTCGCTGCGGGAGGGACTGCTGGAGGTGTTTGTGGAGGCGGGCGCCGCCGTGTCGACCCCCACCTGCGGACCATGCCTCGGCGGGCATATGGGGATCCTTGACGAGGGGGAGGTATGCGTCGCCACGACGAACCGGAACTTCGTCGGGCGTATGGGGCATGTAAAATCGGAGGTGTACCTGGCCGGCCCCGCTGTGGCCGCCGCTTCCGCTGTGGCGGGGTACATTGCCGCGCCGTGACGGGAGCCGTTGCAGGAGAGATATCCGGCCGGGTTTTCGGCTGAGAGGGGACGTTTTGGCATGAGCATCTTTGTGTACGGGGACAATGTGGATACGGACGTCATCATTCCGGCGCGTTATCTGGTGCACAGCGACCCGGAGTTTCTGGCCGCCCACTGCATGGAGGACATCGACGTGGACTTTGCGGAGAGGGTGGCGCCGGGCGACATTGTGGTGGCCGGGCAAAATTTTGGTTGCGGGTCGTCCCGAGAACATGCGCCGCTGGCGCTACGCGCCTGCCGGGTGTCTTGTGTGCTCGCCAAGAGCTTTGCTCGCATCTTTTACCGCAACGCAATCAACATCGGTCTGCCCATTCTGGAGTGCCCGGAGGCCGTCGACGGGATTGCTCCGGGCGACGAGGTGACGGTGGATATCACAACGGGCCGGATCGAGAACAGGACCACCGGTCGGGTCTTTGCGGCGCGGCCTCTGCCGCCCTTTGTACAGGGTATCATCGACGCCGGCGGACTGCTGTCGTGGATCGTCCGGTCCGAGGAGGCAGGGCTCACCGGGGGGAACGCGATATGAACGGGCACATTGTGTTGCTGCCCGGCGACGGCGTCGGACCCGAGGTGATTGCGGTGTGCCGCCCGGTGCTGGAGGCGGTGGGGCGGCGTTTTGGCCACACATTCTCCTTTACGGAGGCCCCGATCGGCGGACACGCGCTGGAGACGCAGGGTGTAGCGCTGCCGGAGAAGACGGTGGCGCAGTGCCGCGCCGCCGACGCCGTGCTGTTGGGTGCCGTCGGCGGTCCCCGCTGGGACGAAAACCCGGCCCATCTGCGGCCGGAGACGGGCCTGTTGGGGCTGCGCGCCGCCCTGGCTCTGTACGCCAACCTGCGGCCGGCCGTGCTATACCCGTGTTTGCAGTCGGCCAGTCCGCTGAAACCGGAGATTTCGGGCGGGGCGTTCGACATTTTGATCGTGCGGGAACTCACGGGGGGGCTGTATTATGGTGCGCGCGGGCGCACGGAGGCTGGTGCCGTCTTCGACACGATGGTTTACTCGGAGCACGAGGTGGAGCGGGTGGGCCGGCGCGCCTTTGCGTTGGCGCGCGCACGCCGCGGCCATCTCACCAGTGTGGACAAAGCCAATGTACTGGACACCTCCCGCTTGTGGCGCGCCGTTATGCATCGGCTGCGTGCGGAGTACCCGGATGTGATGTATGAGGATATGCTGGTGGACAACGCCGCGATGCAGCTCGTACGCCGCCCCGGCGCTTTCGACGTGCTGGTCACGGAGAACATGTTTGGGGACATCCTGTCGGACGAGGCGGGCGTCATGACCGGGTCCATCGGTCTGCTGCCGTCCGCGAGCCTGGGAGAGGGCCGTTTTGGCCTGTACGAGCCGGTCCACGGCTCCGCACCGGACATCGCCGGACAGGACCGGGCCAATCCGGCGGCGGCCGTGCTCTCCTGCGCGCTGATGCTGCGCCATACCTTCGGGCTCGCGCGAGAGGCGGGCGAAGTGGAGTCGGCAGTGCTGTCGGCGGTGGCTGGGCGGTACAAGACGGCCGACCTGGCTGGGCCGGACGATACCCCGGTGGGGACCCGCGCCTTTGGGGCGCTGATTGTGGAGGTGTTAACATCATGAAAGAATGGATGAATGTGCGGGCGCTCTTTCGGGACGCGCCGGCCTACAGCGGGCAGACAGTAGCCTTGCGCGGCTGGCTGCGTACCGCGCGCGCCGGGAGGACGCTTGCATTTTTGGAGTTGGGCGACGGTTCGACGGTGCGGGCCGTGCAGGTGGTGGCCGACACGTCGCTGCCCAATTTTGCCGTGTTGTCCAAATTGGGCGTGGGCGCGGCGGTCCTCGTACGGGGAGAACTGGTGCTGACGCCGGAGGCCCGCCAGCCTTTTGAGGTCCGAGCCCGGTCTGTCGAGATCGAGGGTGTCTGTGCGCCGGACTATCCGCTCCAGAAGAAGCGCCACTCCATGGAGTACCTGCGCACGGTGGCCCATTTGCGCCCGCGCGCCCGGACGTTTCAGTCCGTCTTTCGCGTGCGCAGCGAGGCCGCCTTTGCCATACACGATTTCTTCCACCGCCGGGGTTTTGTCCTGGCTCACACGCCGATTGTCACCACCTCGGACGCCGAGGGGGCGGGAGAGATGTTTCGGGTGACGACGCTGGATCCGGACGCGCCGCCGCGGACGGCGGACGGCCGTGTAGATTTTTCGAAGGATTTCTTCGGCAAACAGACCGGTCTCACCGTGTCGGGACAGTTGGAGGCCGAGGCCTTTGCCTTGGCATTTGCGAAAACCTACACCTTCGGCCCCACTTTCCGCGCGGAAAATTCCAACACGCCGCGCCACGCCGCGGAATTTTGGATGATCGAACCGGAGATCGCCTTTGCCGATCTATGCGACGATATGCGTCTGGCCGAGGACTTGGTGAAACACATCATTGCGCATGTGCTGGAGACATGTCCGGATGAGATGGAATTTTTCAATCGGTTCATCGATTCGGCCCTGCTGGCGCGGCTCACGCTCGTGCGGGACAGCGCGTTCGGGCACATGACCTACACCGAGGCGATGGAAGCGCTGTTGCAGGCGGAGAGCCGGTTTACCTACCCGGTCTCCTGGGGCAGCGATCTGCAGACCGAGCATGAGCGGTTTTTGACGGAACAGGTGATGCAAAAGCCGGTCTTCGTCACTGACTACCCGAAGGAGATCAAGGCCTTTTACATGCGGCAAAACGACGACGGAAAGACCGTGGCGGCCATGGACCTATTGGTGCCGGCCGTGGGAGAGCTCGTCGGCGGCAGCCAGCGCGAGGAGCGCGCCGACGTGTTGACGGCGCGTATCCGGGCGCTCGGCCTTACGGAGGCGGATTACGCCTGGTACTTGGATCTGCGGCGCTTTGGAGGGGTTCGGCACGCCGGGTTCGGCTTGGGCTTTGAGCGCATGATCATGTACCTCACGGGCATGGCCAACATCCGCGATGTCGTTGCCTTTCCGCGCACCAGCGGCTCGGCGGAATTCTAAAAAATCACTGTAAAGGTAGAGCGCTTTTTACTTGTAGACCCGAGGGAGGGGCGACGATGAAGATCTTATACCTGGATTGTTTTTCCGGTATCAGCGGCGACATGACGGTGGCGGCATTGACCGATCTGGGGGCGCCGCCCGACGTCGTGGACGAGGGCTTGCGCACCCTGGGCCTGGATGGGTATCAAACGCAATGGACATCCGTACAGAAGAACGGCATCGGCGCGAGGCAGTTTACGGTGTTGCTTGAAGGCGATGAACGCGACGGCCGCGCGGCGCGCCCGCGTGACGGACACCCCGACGCGCATACGCACGGTGGCCACGGCCACGGGCACCGCACGATGGGCGACATCCGGGCGCTGCTGACGGCGTCGGCGCTGCCGCGCGCGGTGCAGGCGCGGGCGCTGTCGGTCTTCGAGGTGATCGCGCAGGCCGAGGGAGCCATCCATGGAAAACCGCCGGAGGAAGTGCACTTTCACGAGGTGGGCGCCGTCGACTCGATCGTCGACATCGTGGCCGTCGCGCTGTGTCTGGCGCATCTGGCGCCCGATGAAATTCACGTCTCCCGCCTGCGGGAGGGGCACGGTTTTGTCCTGTGCCGGCACGGGCGTATCCCGGTGCCCGCCCCGGCCACGCTGGCTATCTTGCAAGCATGTGGGGCGCCGGTGGTGTTTACGGATGTGGAGGGAGAGATGATCACGCCCACGGGCGCCGGGCTCGTGGCGGCGTTGGCCGCGCGGACGGGCGTGCCGTGCCCGGCGGGGATCGTGCGCGCCGTCGGCTACGGTGCGGGGCACAAGGACTTCGACCACCCAAACCTACTGCGCGCCGTCCTGGTGGAGACGACGGAGGAAGAAGCGGCGGCACCCGGGCGGGACACAGTATGCGAGTTGACGGCCGCGGTGGATGACGCCACGGGCGAATCGCTGGCCTATGCGGCGGAACGCCTGTGGGCCATTGGAGTAAAGGAATGTTACTTTACACCAATTACGATGAAAAAAGGACGCCCAGGCGTCCAGATCACTGTGCTGTGCGCACCGAAGGACGAGGCGGCGGCGGCGGAACTACTGTTTCGCCACACGGCCACGATCGGCCTGCGCCGGCGGCTCACGGAGCGGCATGTGATGGACCGGACGGCGCAGACGGTGGACACGCCGTACGGGCCGGTCGTCTGCAAGGTGTCGCGCCGAGGCGGCGCGGTGAAGCTCAAACCGGAGTATGAGTCCTTGCGGTCCGCCGCGCTGGCGGCGGACGCGCCGCTGCACGATGTGCGCCGCGCCGCGCTGACCGCCTGGGAGCGTACCCGCGCCGACTCTTGACTTTGCCGGGCGCATCGCATATAATATTCCCATTATTTGCGCCGCATCCCATATTGGGAGCGACAGCAAGGGGGAAGATTATGAAAAGCAAGACCCGTATCCCAGTGGGCAAGATGGTACAAATGGCCGTACTTGCCGCCATCATCGTTATCATGGCATTCACGCCGCTTGGGCTGCTGCCGATCAATCCGTTTCTGTCTCTGACGCTGCTGCCGATCCCCGTCGCCATTGGGGCGATTGTTTGCGGGCCCTCGGCGGGCGCGGTTCTGGGCGGGCTGTTCGGAGTCCTCATGTTCATCCGCGGCGCCCTCATGGGCGCCGACCTTGGGCCGCTCCTGTTTCCCATCAGTCCGGTCGCCTTCACCGTCGTCTGTGTCGTGCCGCGCATCCTAGAGGGTTGGCTCGGGGGGCTCATCTTCAAGGCGCTGAGCAAAATTGACCGCACGCGCGTCGCAAGCTATGCGGTCAGCGGATTTGCCACGGCCGCGTTCAATACGGTCTTTTTCATGGGCGGGCTCATGCTGCTGTTCTGGAACACCTTTGTCGTCGGCTATGCCGGGGAGGCGGGCGTCTCCGGAGGCGTGGCGGCGGTCGCCCTGTTTGTGATGGGCGGCGTCGCGGTGCAGGCGGTCATCGAGGCGGTGTTGTGCGCCGTTGTCAGCGGCGCTGTCAGCAAGGCGTTGGTCAGGTTCCTCCCCGGGCAAAGAAGGGAGTCATAGCCATATGCTGCTGGTTGTCGACGTCGGCAACTCCAACATCGTCTTCGGGTGCGTGCGCGGGGAGGAGATCTCCGGTATGTTTCGCATGGAGACGGACATCCACAAGACAGAGTACGAATACGCCGTCGCTATCCGGCAGATCCTCGCGCTGGACGGAATCGACGCCGGCGATTTCACGGGGGCCATCGTCTCCTCCGTCGTCCCGCCGCTCACAAACCCCGTGCGTCTGGCGGTTAAGAGGATCACGGGGTGCGACGCGCTTGTTGTCGGTGCCGGGCTGAAGACGGGGCTGAATATCCGTATCGACGACCCCGCGCAGCTCGGCAGCGATCTTGTGGCCACGGGCGTCGCGGCGTCGTCGATGTATGAGCTGCCCGTGATCATCTTCGACATGGGTACCGCCACGACGATCGGCGTTGTGGACAAGAAGGCGAATTTCATCGGCGGGGCCATCTTCCCCGGTGTCGCGCTGTCGATAGACGCGCTCGTAAGCAGCACGTCACAGCTCCCCAAGGTGCCCATCGAGGCGCCGGCCCGAGGCATCTCGACGAACACGATCGACTGCATGAAGAGCGGCGCGATTTTTGGCACGGCTGCGATGATGGACGGCATGATTGACCGTTTTGAGAAGGAGCTCGGCATGCCTGCGCGCGTGGTCGCAACCGGTGGACTCTCCGCCCGTGTGGTACCCTACTGCCGCCATGCGATCGTCCACGACGAGACGCTCCTATTGCGGGGGCTGAGGATTTTGTACGAAAAGAATCGGAAGCAGTGACCGAATCAACTCAATTGCGAGGTTTCACAAATTTTTACAATTCTCGGGAAAAAGCTTGCTTTTTCCCGAGAATTGGTATATAATAGGACTGCAAGATATATATAATATATTTGACTAATTGTAGGCAAAAATTACTTTTAAAATGGTCAAAATACCGAAGAACCACAGAGAGCGTAGTATATCAGGTGAACGCGAGCCTCTTGACTGGCCAGCAAGATGGTTTTGTGGTGCCTTGATATAAATGCAAATGCAAAAGAAAGGAGGAAGAATGATGGAGGCTCTGACTCCGAAAGGGTTCAAGTTACTTAGCGACGAGGAGATGCTCGCGGTGGATGGCGGTGGTATTATTACCGGCATTTTGGGTGGCCTCGTTGCCGCTGTGGGAGTGGGTCTGCAGGTTGTTAGTGTTGTTGTCTCCGGACTTACGACCGTTGCCGGCGTACTCTTAGGATTGTTTGGTATCGTGTGATTTTAATTGGCACAAACCGACCCAAAACACCTCTTTTCTATCGTCTTTTTACAAAAGTTGATGGGGAAGAGGTGTTCTTGGGTGTTTTAAGGAACACCAGCCCGCATCAAAAGAAGTCACATATTTGGGGAATAATTACAAAATAGGCGGCCATGAAGTTTTGTAGAAAGAGCTTGCTTTTTTTCGAACACTGATATATAATGATGGTAGAAAATGTATATGATGTTTTCAACTAATTTAAAACAAAAAATAGTTGAAAAATTGATTAAAATAGAGAAAACATGCCAGATAGAAATGGCATCCTGTGTAAACATGGGGTGTGTATTGGGTGAACGCAGCATCTTGACTGGCCAGCAAGATGGATTTGCGATAAATGTAAAAAAGGAGGAAGAATGATGGAAGCTTTGACGCCGAAGGGATTCGCGTTACTCAGCGACGAGGAGATGTTCGCGGTGGATGGCGGCGGTGTTGTCACTGAGGTTTTTGATGGCATCGTTGCCGTTGTGGAAGCTGTGACGATTCTGGGTGTACAGGCTTTTGCTGCCGTTCTCACCGGGATCGTGACGGTTGCCAACTTGTTCGCTGGATTGTTTGGTCGGTAATTTTTTGGTTTGATGCCCCGCAGTCTTTGTTGCGGAGAGGTCTTCATCCAATATCAACCAACCCAAAACACCTCTTTTCCATTGTCTTTTGCATCGAAAGTTGATGGGGAGGGGGTGTTGTTGGGTATTTCAAGGAACTCCGTTCCCTATCAAAGGATCAGCGGAAAGTGAGAGGAAGCTCGCCATGCCCCGCTACACCTGTATCAAGCAATACGACATCACCGACTGTGGCGCGGCCTGCCTTGCCACGATCGCCAAGCAACATGGCCTGAAAATCCCCATCACCCGCATCCGGGAAGTGGCCGGAACCGACAAGAGGGGCACCAATGTTTATGGGATGGTCAAAGCCGCTGAGCGGTTGGGCTTCTCTGCGAAGGGCGTTAAAGGAGATAGGGAGGCCTTTTTCTCCCCGTTCCCGTTGCCATGTATTGCGCATGTCATTGTAGACGGCGCGTTGCTTCACTATGTGGTCATACATAAGATCACCAAAAGGCAGGTCGTTCTTGCTGATCCCGCCAAGGGGTTACGCGAGCTCGCGCCGGAGGAATTTTTTAAAGAGTGGACGGGTGTACTCATCCTCATGGCGCCCGCACAAAAGTTTGAAAAAGGCGACCAGACGAAAAGCATTTGGTCGCGTTTTTTTCGTCTGCTGATTCCTCAGAAATCGCTGTTAATCAATATCTTTTTCGCTTCGCTGGTGTATACAATCCTCGGCATCGGAGCCTCTTTTTATTTCAAAATCATGATGGACGAAATCTTACCAAATTTGCTGGAGCGCAGTTTAACCATCATTTCCATCGGCGTCATTGCGCTGTATCTGTTTCAAAGCTTGTTGGGTGCCTTTCGATCTCATATGTTGCTCTATATGAGTCAAAAACTGGACATTAACCTGATCTTAGGCTATTATTCTCATGTACTGAAACTGCCAATGAATTTTTTCGGCACCCGCAAGATAGGCGAGATTGTTTCCCGGTTTATGGATGCCTCTAAGGTGCGCGAGGCCATCTCGGGCGCGACACTGACCATCATGATCGACACTCTTATGGCGATCGGCGGCGGCGTTATTTTATATATGCAGAACAGCACCATGTTTGTCGTCGCCGCGATTGTGGTGGTTTTATATGGCGTGATTGTGTTTTCTTTCAACAAGCCTTTGCAAAAAGTCAACCGAAAAAGCATGGAAGAAAACGCACAGCTGACTTCGTTTCTAGTCGAATCTCTCAATGGGATCGAAACTGTAAAAGCTTTTAACTCTGAGCGTTCGGCCAACATTGAGACCGAGAGAAAATTCGTCAAACTACAGCGCACAGTGTTTCATAATGGCCTGCTGAACAATATCTCCGGCTCGCTCTCCGGTTTTGTTTCCTCGGTGGGCGGCGTGGTGATCCTCTGGGTGGGCGCGTCGTTTGTCATTCGGGGCGAGCTGTCCATTGGCCAGTTGCTGACGTTCAACGCCCTGCTCGTGTACTTCCTAGATCCGGTGAAAAATCTGATCAATCTTCAGCCAACAATGCAAACCGCCATTGTCGCGTCCGACCGATTGGGTGAGATCCTCGACCTGGAGCTGGAAAAGACCGACGGCGAGGACAAAAAAATCCAGCCGGTTTCTCTGCGCGAGCCGATCCGGATTGAGGAGCTGGATTTCCGCTATGGGACAAGAAATCTCGTCTTACAGGACATCAACCTGCACATAAACCCGGGGGAAAAGATTGCCCTTGTCGGGGAGAGCGGCTCCGGCAAGACGACGCTGGTGAAGCTGCTGCTGAATTTCTATCCCTGGGAAAAGGGTGAGATCCTGATCGGCCCCTACAACATCCAGGACATTCAGCTGGAGTGGCTGCGCGAGCGCATCGCGTATATCTCACAGGACGTATTTTTGTTCAGCGGCACGATCTTTGAAAACCTGACGCTGGGCCTTCCGGACCCCACGATGGAGGAAGTCGTCCGGGTGGCGACGATGACCTGCGCCCACGATTTTATCAACACGTTTCCGCTCCGCTATGACACGATGCTGGAAGAAAATGGATCTAACCTCTCGGGCGGGCAGAAGCAGCGGCTGGCCATCACCCGCGCTTTGCTCAAAAGGCCGGATGTCCTGATCATGGACGAGGCCACCAGCAACCTGGACAGCATCACCGAGAAGGCCATCGGGCGCATGATTGACGAGCAGACCCAGGGCATCACCACGCTGATCATCGCCCACCGCCTGAGCACCATCATGCGGTGCGACAGGATTTACATCATGGACGACGGGCATTTTGTGGAGAGCGGCACGCATGCCGAACTGATGGCGCGGCGGGGCGTGTATTACCGGCTCTGGAAGGAACAGCTCCCCGACGTGTCGGGGGGAGGCGTGCTATGAAGAAGTCGACGATTTTAGAACTGAAGGACATGTCGGACAGCCGCGAGGTGCTGTCCGAACGGCCCCATCGGTTTGTGAGATGGTTTGGATACGGTTTGATCGTGCTGATCGCGGCGGCGCTGGTCTGGGCGTTTTGGGGGCGCATCGATTCCTATGTCAAGGCCCAGGGTGAGGTGCGGCCCAATGAATCGGTCAGCGTCGTCCGCAACACCGTCACCGGGCGGGTGCTGGAGGCCAATCTGTCCGAGGGCCAGCGTGTGAAGAAGGGCGACCTGCTGTTCTCCATGGAGGTGGAGACCCAGTTGAACACCGCCGCCGTGCTGGAGCGCCAGGTCGCGTCGGTCAATCAGGAGATGGCCAATCTGGAGAAGTACCGGACCAGCATCATGCAGGATGAAAACCTCTTCGATGAGAACGACCCGGACGAGGTGGACTACTACTATCGCTATCAAAAGTATGTCGTCGACCGGGACGTCTCCGTGGAGCAGATGAAGAACACCAATCTGGACTTTGTCAGGCTCAAAAATGACGCGCAGATCTCGGAGAGCAACGCGCGCGGCAACAGGGAGCGCATTGAAAACGAGATCTCGCATTTGCAGCTGTTGCTGCGCTCCCTGGACGAGGGGAAAAATCTGGTCCCGGAGAGCGACGCCAAGACATACGGCAGTTTTGTCGACTATCAATTGAGCCTGGCCCGTTACGCCGCAGTGATCGAGACGCAGCAGGCGCAGAGGGACAGGGCGGAGGCGCTGTACGCCGTGGGCGGCGTCTCCCTGCGGGAGTTGGAGACGGCGCGGTACGAGCTGGACTCCGCCATCAAAGAGCGCGACAAATACCAAAATGAGTTTCGGTTGAACGTCAACCAGAGCCTGGAGTCTTTGAACAAAAACGCCAATGATCTGACGGCCACCATCCAGAGCGCCAACGCCGTGTTCACCGCCTATGCCGACCGCGGCTACAGCGAGGAACTGATCGCCGAAAAGAGCAAGCTGGACGCGCTCGCGAGCATTGCCGACACGCTGTTCAACTTACAGAGCAACGCGGATGCGCTGCAAAAGGATTTGCGGGACATCCAGCTCAGCATTTCGGAGGCGCATGTGATCGCGCCGATCGACGGGGCGATCAGCTTGAACAGCGAGATCAACGTGGGGGACTTTCTGCAAAGCGGCGCGGAGATCGCCACCATCATACCGGGGACCAACGGGGAGCTCAAGGTGGTGCTGGCCGTTTCCAACGCGGACATTGCCGACATCAAAGAGGGGCAGCTGGTGCACTATCGTTTCAGCGCCCTGCCCTTCCAGGAATACGGGGAACTGGAGGGCAATGTCACGAAGATCGCCACCGATTCCCGCAGCAACAACGCCGGGCAGAGCTATTACCTGGTGGAGGCCGAACTGCCGGACACCGTGCTGGTCGGGCGGGACGGCGCGCCAGAATCCATCAAGGTGGGCATGACGGTGGAGGCCCGTGTCATCACCAAGAATGTGCGGATTATCCACTGGGTATTGGAGAAATTGAATTTTATCGACGGGTAGGGGTATGGTGTGAAAAAGTATCAGCTGTTTGGCGGTTTGGTTATGGTGGTCGTCTTGTCCGGTCTGCTGGTGTCGGCGGCGCAGGATACGCCGGATGCACAGGATGCATCGGATGTGGCTGTGCAGGAAAACGTCGGGCTGACGGAACTGATGAGCGGGCTGAAAGCGCCGCTTTCGGTCAATTCTCTGAAGGCGCAGGCCGATGTGTACGACGCGCAGCAGTCGGAATTGGACATACAGCGCCGCGAATTGGACAGGCAGTTTATCGCGCTGGACGCGCAGGAGAAGAGCATCAGCATCCAGGAGGGACTGATCCCTTTGCAAATTCATCAGGAGAACTATGCGGCGCGGTATCAGCTGCAAACGGCGTATTACAACGTCTGTCTTCTGATCGAAAACGACGTGCAGCTGGCGCGGCAGCTTGAACTGATGGACAAACAGATTGAGGTGGAGGCGACAAAGCTGTCGCTGGGGATGAGCACCCAAAACGCCGTCGATCTGCTGCGGTCCTCCCGGGAGGCGATTTCTCAGAGCAGGGCGGCGAATCAGGCGCAGATCGACTACGAAAAGTCGGCTGTTTCGCTCAAGGTGAGCGCCTCCGAATCGCGTCCGGTTATCTTTAGCATCCCCGATACGATCGGCGGCGGCAGCACGTATCAGCTTGAAGATTTACAGGAGCGCCTGGTCGCGAACAATCTCAACATCAAGGAACAGGAGGCGGCGGCGTCCGCGTATCATGAGACGGAAAATTCGCTCAAAAACCTGTTGGGTTCCGGCAACGCCTATTACTTAGAGGCGGCAGCGCAGTACAACCTTGCGATCGCGCAGAGGGACGACTACAAAAGTCAACTTCTCCTGTACGCAAACGGCAAGTACAGCGCCTATGCGAAGGCCGAGGCGCAGTACCAGGCCGCGATTGCCAGCCGCGCATCCCTGCTGGATCAACTGGAAATTTTTGACAATATGTACACCAAGGGGGAGATCAGCGAACTGGAATGTCTGGCGAGCCAATATGAGGTGCACAAGAGTTTGCTGGAGATCAAAACGGCGGTTGTCGCCAAGGCCAACAGCCTGATGGAACTGGACCTGACGGCGAACGGGATTGTGCTGAGCTGATGCGGGATGAGGTACATGGTTGCGACAAGGGCGCGGGGGGGCTGACGGTGAGACGGATCATGATTGTGGGGGTGCTTATGGCTACGCTGATGTCGGCCCTGTATGGCTGCGATGCCGTAGATAAGAAAGCCACGGAGCCCATTTTAACCGCTTTGGCTGCAAAATACGGACAGTCCTTCACGGTATATGCGCTTGGCGACCGCATTGGCAGGGATACCGCCACGGCGTATGTTTTCTCTGATGACGACCCCACTCTGCTGTTTACAGCACGGGTCAGTCGCGAAGGAACACTGACTTTTGAGAACTATGCTTACAGAAAGCTGTGCCGTAAAATCGAGAATATCACGTCAGACATTTTTGCGCAATACGGCTTCAAGGCTTCGTGCTACGCCACACTATTTGGCACGTCTGCCGACGATGTGACGCAAGTTGAAATCGACCTGCAAGACTATCTCAACGAGACAAAGCCCGAGGCGGTTTCGTTGTCCATTGCCATCGAAGAACATGAGTTGGTCATTGCTACACTGGAACAGGTGTATGGCGAAATCTACGCCGAGCTTCAACACACGACCGTCGGCAGTACATTGCATGTATTATCAGAAGCGGATTACGAAGCGGTCAATCAACAAATTCAGCTTGAGACACAACTCTTCGACGCAAGCAGGCTTAAAATGTTTGGAGCATCAGGAGACATCCGGGAGATACAACTGAAATACGACGCCGATGGTTTGACGAGTACAACCGATGATCGCTTTGAGACAATAGAAAACAAAGCTCACGGATTGTAGGAGGTTGATGTTATAACGCGGCTCAACCGCCACGCCTCTCGGATTACGGGCGAAAGTTAAATGAAAAAACGGTCCCCGAACACCAGTCGATGCTGTTGGAGGTGAAGCATGAAAGAATTACTGCAGAGAAAGCCAACCCGGTTGAAAAGTTATGATTACAACCGCAACGGTGCGTATTTTGTGACGATATGCGTAAAAGACCGTGCGGAATTGTTGTGCACCATTGAACCTGCACAGGACACGGACCCGCATACCACCGTCCTCGTAGGGGGCGGCGTCCTCGACGCCCCGCCGCGTGTCCCAGATGCTCCACGTTGCAAATTGACGCCATACGGCGATATCGTGGCAAAGAAAATAGAAAACTTTGAGAAACTTGAGACCAATTATAAGGAAACTGTCCAATGTGAAAATAATTCTGATGATATATCCACGTGGAGGTACTTGGGGGAATGGTATTGTGCGTATAGCCATCTGTGACGACGACCAACGGGAAAGAGATACTGTCGAGCGGCTTGTCTTGGGATATGAAAAAACATACCCCGAGGTTCCATTTCATATCTCCGCCTTTGACAGTGGTGAAGCATTGTTGGCGGTTTATCGTGACGGTACGAATTTTGATATGTTGTTTCTTGACATTCAAATGAAAGATATTGATGGTATACAAACCGCACAGGAAATTCGAAAGACCAATCAACATGCTATCATTTTTTTCATCACTGGATTTACGCAGTATATCAGCGCCGCTTTTACCCTGAACGCCTTTCAGTTTATCGTCAAACCGGTCAAAAAAGATATGTTTGACCGTGAGTTCCGCCGCGCATTAAAAAAGCATTTTATGGGACATAAGAAATATATTGTTGAGAGTGATGCCAGAACGATTGCGTTGGAGATCAAAGACATTGTTTATATGGAAAGTTTGGATCACTATATTGCTGTACATACGGAACGAAATGAATATATAAAGCGCGGACAGCTGAACGGTGAAGAAAAGGCGCTTGTTCCCTATGGATTTGTACGCACACATCGCAAATATCTTGTGAATATGGCCTATATTTTTGAAATCACGCAAAATGACATGGTGCTGAAGAGCGGGGATCATCTACAACTCAGTGCGAGGAAGCACAGCGAGGTTATGAATAGCTTTAATCATTTTTTAGCGGGGCATTCATTATGTTCGGATTGAAATTGATTGTTGATGTTTTTGGTGTTCTTTGTGAACTTGTGATTATCAGATATTTTTTCACAAGTCTGATGGACAAACCAATTGTATCGGCAGATTTTTTTTATATCATCAATGGCGCCTGCCTGATCCTATTATCAATCACCACATTGATACCGGATTTTCAATGGGTTGCGCTATTTTCCAATTTTGCATTGATTTATTCGCTCTCATTTCTGTTTCGTAAGAAGTGGTATGTGAAAATCTTTTTCAGTGTCATATTGTATATTCTATTCGCTTTTTCAGAAGCCATTGTTGGTGCATTGTCGGTTTTGATTACAAACATTGATATCGGAAATGTGCAGGATGATTTTTTGGTATATACAATGGGTTTGTTGGCTTCCAAATTACTGGTATTCTTCTTCATAAAAATTATCGGCTATCTAAGACCCGGTGTCTATAAAAACATGCCTCTCAAAGTTTTCTTGGGGTTGATGCTCACACCGATTTCCAGCATAGTGGCTATATATACAATTGGGATAAATCTCCAGCACTATGAAGGATGGCAGATCATGATGCTCGTATTGTCATCGGCTATTTTATTATGTATATCTAATTTTTTCGTATTTTATCTCTTTGAAAATCAAATGGAAAGTGAGCAAACAAAGGCAAAACTCGTCTTTGCCGAAAAACAAATTAGTTTACAGATAAATTACTATAAAGATATGAGTCAGCGACAATCTGAAATTCGCAAATTATCCCATGATATGAAACATTATCTGTCTGGGTTGCTGGGTTTTATACAAGAGGAGAACTGGAGTGAGGCCAAGCTGCATATAGAACGCGCTGTCGCAGATTTGGCGGATTCTGACAGTGTGTTTGATACTGGACATCCTGCTGTGGATGCTATTCTGCGATTGAAAAAGAAACGTATGGATAGTCTAAACATACGGTTCGATTCATATATAGCTTTGCCAAAACAGATCTCCGTGGATGTATTGGATCTATGTGTTATCTTAGGGAATGGGTTGGATAACGCAATGGAAGCATGTGAAAAGCTATCAGATGAACAAGAGCGGTATATCCGACTTGCGGTGAGATTACAAACAAAATATATTTCCATCGCCATTGAAAACCCAACAGACAAATTGGAAAAATATAACAAATCAATGAGGACAACAAAATCTGATCATTTTTATCACGGATTGGGATTGGAGAGTATCCGGTCTTTGACGGATAAATACGACGGCAGCCTCAGCATAGACGCCGCCAACCATGTTTTTAAGTTGGCCGTTATGGTAAAAAATGGATGATAATCGGTCGTGATGTCTTTGCCTCCCGCGTGTGACAATAATAGAATAACCTATGGGAGGCGGAACAGAAACTGTTTCCGCCTCCCGTCACAATATAAATATTCCGCCTCGGCCGTATCAGTACGGTGTGAATGTGATCGTCCTGGTATACACAGATGTCAGGTCGCCGCGGTTTTCGGTGCGAAACTCATACTTGCCCAAACCGAGCACTGTCATCTCTATATGAGGGTATTCTCCTTCAATAACAAGACTAGCCTTTGTTTCAAGAAGAATTTCCCCAAAACCGGCGTCCGACAGCGGCTCCTCAGGCGGCGTCTCTGTCTCCGTCCCAACGGGTGAGTGGTCTTCAGATGGGGAGTTGGCAACGTTCGTCGCGTCCATCCTCGGAAGGCGACGACTCCGTCTCAGGCGGCAAAGATACCTGCCCATCGCCGGACGCACCGGTGCGAGACGCCGGAATCTCGGCGCAGGCGGCCAACATGACCAGCAGTATATAGAGCAGCAGGGTTCCCGCGCACACCCGTGCCTCTCTGCGTCCAGTCCGGCGGATACGCCTTCGCATGGCTGCGGATCCCCTTGTCATCCTCATATCTCCTATCTTGTGGGTTCTGTGTCCCACTGCTTTGCGCGGTGTTACCGTTCCTATCTTATCACCTGTCCGATCCCCCTGTCAATGAGGATCGCCACGATGAAACTAAAAAAGACCGGCGAAATTCCCCTGTCATGTCGGTGGTGCTGGCTGCCGAGGGGATGGTCCTTTTTATGTCCAATTCGATCATTGATATTACGTTCACGACGAATTCGGCTACGCTCACGACAAAGTTGTTGACGACTCATGTCGAGATATGATAAAGTCGGAGCAGTAATAGAGAGGCGATCCGATTGCTGTGTGAAAACATCAACTACCCGCGCTGAAGCAAAAAAGGGCAGCCTTCCCCTATGTGAAGACGGAATTGATGATATATCGCAGTCAGAATCATTTGTGCGATAGCGATAATCGCCTGTTTTTTGTTGCGGCGCTTGGAAGTCCGCTCATATTTAACGCGATAGCAGGACGTTTTCGTGGATTTCACGGCGGCGTGCGCGATCTGAACTAGTGTACTGTATCATTGATATCCACGCATACTATTTTCCGCTAATTCTACGCTATAGGGTTGGCCCAAACTTAGGATACAAGGATATCAATCTCTTGCGTGAATCCTTAGTTCTG
>JAISCT010000008.1 GCA_031265355.1 Oscillospiraceae bacterium
GTCGGGCATCGAACAAAACGGCACGGGCCACCGTGAATTCTATGCCAAGTGGGGCGACGGCAACACGCCCGACGTCTACAACATCACCTACCACAACGTATACGGCGCGGCAAACCCGAACCCGGCGACCTATACGATCCTCGACACTGCGGCCGGCGGCCTCACGCTGCAGGCGCTGACGGACCGTCTCGGTTACACCTTCACGGGCTGGTACACGGACGCCGCGTTCACAGCGCCGGCATCGGGCATCGAACAAAACGGCACGGGCCACCGTGAATTCTACGCCAAGTGGGGCGACGGCAACACGCCCGACATCTACAACATCACCTACCACAACGTAAACGGGGCGACAAACCCGAACCCGGCGACCTACACGATCCTCGACACGAAGGACAGCGGTCTCGCGCT
Source organism: Oscillospiraceae bacterium (assembly GCA_031265355.1). Classification (NCBI taxonomy): domain Bacteria; kingdom Bacillati; phylum Bacillota; class Clostridia; order Eubacteriales; family Oscillospiraceae; species Oscillospiraceae bacterium. Next base: position 409 of record JAISCT010000008.1, read on the forward strand.
GCGGGATCTGACAGACCGTCTCGGGTATACGTTCACGGGCTGGTATACGGACGACACGTACACGGTGAAGGTGACGGGCATCGAGGTCGACGGCGTGGGCTCCCGCGAATTCTGGGCCAAGTGGGGCGACGGCCCCGGCCCGGACGAGCCCAACACCTACAACATCATCTACCACAACGTGCAAGGCGTGACGAACCAAAACCCGGCGACCTACACCATCCTCAATACAGAGGCGGATGGCCTCGCGTTGCAGGGGCTGACGGGCCGCCCGGGCTATACGTTCACGGGCTGGTACGCGGATGCGGGCTACACGGTGCTGGTGACGAAAATTGAGAAAAACGGCACCGAAGACCGAGACTACTGGGCCAAGTGGGGCGACGGCGGGCCCGACAACCCCAACAAGCCGGATACGTACACGATCACCTACCAAAACGTGAACGGTGCGGTAAACTCGAATCCGGCTGTCTACACCATCATCGATACGCCGGTCGTCCTGAAAGCGCCGGTACGCACCGGATACACTTTTGAGGGCTGGTACGCGGACAGCGCCTACACGACGCCAGTCACGCGGATCGACGAAGGCAGTACGGGCAGCCGTACTTTCTGGGCCAAATGGAAAAACGACGCCGACGTCTACGCCATCACCTACCACAACGTACAAGGCGCGTACAATCCGAACCCGGCAACCTACACGATCCTCTATACGCCGCTTTCCCTGAATGGACTGATAGGCCGTCCCGGGTACACGTTCGACGGTTGGTACGCAGACCCAGGGTACACGGTGAGGGTCACGGCCATTGAGGCAGGCGGTACGGTCGACCGAGACTACTGGGCCAAGTGGGGCGACGGCGGACCCGACAACCCCAACAAGCCGGACCGATACACCATCACCTACCACATGGCAAACGGTATGACGAACCCGAACCCGACGACCTATACAATCATCGACACACCGGTCTCCCTGAGAGCGCCGGGATCTCTGCCCGCAGGCTATCAATTCGCAGGCTGGTACGCAGATGCGTATTACACCGTGCCGGTCACGCGGATCGAAGAGGGCACGACGGGCGATCGGACATACTGGGCCAGAATCATCGTCACCCCCTAGCGTGGATTGCACCTGCAACCCCCAACCCAAATTCTTGTTTTTTGTTGCCGCTTCGCGGCAACAAGGTACTAACGGACACACCGGGCAAATGATACAGCGAGAGGGCGTGCCGCCAAATGGTTTTTCGGACCTTGTGGCGCGGCACGCCCTCTCTTCGTCATCACATCGACGATAACACACGGTGGCGTCGATGTGATAGGCAATAGGAGATAGGTAATATCAGTATGAATATGGTAACAATCACCGAGGCAGATCTGAAGCTGCCGGACGTGGTACAGGTGGCGCGCGCGCGCGCGCGGGTGGCGCTGCATGACGCCGTGCGGGCGCGGATGGACGCCAGCCGCCGCTGGGTGGACAAGATTCTGGCCTCCGATCAGCCGGTCTACGGTATCAACACGGGCTTCGGCGAGCTCAGCAAAATCTTCATCTCCCCACAGGAGCGGGAGACTCTCCAGCGCAACCTGATCCTCAGCCACTGCTCCGGCGTAGGACCGTACCTGCCGGAGGATGTCGTGCGCGCAGCCATGCTGCTGCGGGTCAACTCGCTGGCCCGGGGATACTCGGGCATCAGAACCTCGACGGTCCAGATGCTGGTGGAACTCCTGAACCGCGACATCTACCCTGTCGTGCCCGCCAAAGGCTCCGTGGGCGCCAGCGGGGATCTGGCGCCGCTCTCCCACATGGCCGCCGTGCTGCTGGGCGAGGGCTCGGTGGTGCAGGACGGCCGCATCGTCCCGAGCGAGCCCGTCCTGCGCGCGGCGGGGCTCACCCCTCTCTCCCTGGCGGGCAAGGAGGGGTTGGCGCTGATCAACGGCACTCAGGTCATGACGGCCGTCGCCGCGCTGGTCTGCCACGACGCCGTCGCGCTTTTCAAGATCGCCGACATCGCGGCGGCGCTGTCGTTGGAGGCCCTGCGCGGCACGCGCACGGCCTTCGACCCGCGCATTGCGGCGGTGCGACCGCACCCCGGCCAGCGCGAGAGCGCGGAAAATGTGCTGGCGCTGACGCAAGGCAGTCAGATCATTCAGAGCCACGTCGACTGCGACAAGGTGCAGGACGCCTACTCCCTGCGCTGCGTGCCACAGGTACACGGCGCCTCTCGGGACGCGCTGCGGCGGGCGCTGGAGACCCTGCAAACGGAGATGAACGCGGTGACGGACAACCCTCTGGTCATGCCGGACACGGGCGAGATTCTCTCGGGCGGCAACTTCCACGGCCAACCGGTCGCGCTCGTAATGGACCATCTGAAGGTGGCCCTCTCGGAGATCGGGAACATCTCGGAACGCCGCATCAACCGGCTGGTCGACCCCAGCCTGAGCGCGTTGCCCTCGTTCCTCACGGCTTACCCCGGCGTCAACTCGGGCTTCATGATCTTACAGTACACCGCGGCCTCGCTGGTGTCGGAAAACAAAGTGCTCGCCCACCCGGCATCGGCGGATTCGATCCCCACCTCGGCCAACCAGGAGGACCACGTCAGCATGGGCACGATCGCTGCCCGGCAGGCGCGGGAGATTTTGGAGAATGTCAAATATGTTCTCGCGATCGAGCTGATGGCGGCCGCGCAGGGGGTGGACTTTCTCGCCCCCATGGCGCCCGGCATGGGCACCGCCGCGGCCCACCGTCATCTCCGCACTCTCGTCTCCCGGCTGGAGGAGGACCGGATCCTGACGCCGGACATTCTGGCGGTCCGCCGATCTGTCACCGACGGTTCTCTGCTCGCAGCCGTCGAATCCAAGGCCGGCGCACTGCGGTTTGCCAGCGCTTGACGTTCTCGCACATGTTTTACAAATGGATTTTGGAAGGAGTGCACCCAATATGGCAGAGAAGAAAACGAGAAACGGCGCGCGGTGGATGCCGAGCGTCATGGCGTTTGTGTTGCTCTTCAGCCTTCTCCTGACACCGTCGTGGCTGACGGCATCCGGTTTGGAGGCGGCGGAAACGGCTGAGGTGCAGACGGCGCCGGCGGAAGACGCCATCGAGACGCCGGCGGAAGACGTCGCCGAGGCGCCGGAGGAGGAGACGCCGGAAACCCCGGAGGAAGACGCCGCGGAAGCTCCGGAGGAAGACGCCGCCGAGGCGCCGGAGGAGGAGATTCCGGAAGTGCCCCCCGTTCGGGCGGCGCCGGCCGGCGTTGTACTGGTGAATATCTACCGCAACGTCAGC